>DATAFY010000493.1:0-2727 GCA_036257205.1 Steroidobacter sp.
CGAAACAACCGCACAGAACGCAAGACGCAGAACTTCCTCACGACGTCCGTTGATGGTGGTGAGCCTCAAGTGAGTGCGGCCACAGGGCTGGGACCGGCGCTATCGCTTGAAGGCGAGTACACGCAGAACTTCGAGTTGCTCGCGGACGACGCGGCAGCAGCGCTCGCACGATCGGCGCAGCATGACCAAGGTCGCGTCGGCCGGTCCGGTTACTTCCCGCGTTGCGCATGGTCCCGGCCATCTGCGCAGGCCTGGCTGAGGAAGCAGAGTTAAACTTCCTCATGCAAGAGCTGCGCAGACATCTCGACGATCCCGAAACGCTCGTGGTGTCGTGTCTCTTCTACGAGGTCTCGGGACGCAAGCCGAAGACTAGGAACCACCACTGAATCCCGCGAGATGGATGATGCCGCGCCTGAGCGCAGCGACGACCGCCTGCGTTCGATCCTGCGCCCGAGCTTCTGCAGGATGTGAATGACGTGCACTTTGACGGTCGCCTCGCTCTGGCAGATCTGTTCGGCGATCTGCTTGTTCGCAGCGCGAACCAGGCGGCCGCTCTGCAGCCTCGCGCTGCGGATCAAGTCGCTCGCCAGACGCGACACTCATGGGAGCGCCGTCAGTCAGCTCAATGATGAGTAGCAAAGAGCCCCGCCGAGGCGCAGGACAAAAAAAACCGACCGCGCAACGGTCACGCCGTCAATCGGCCAGAGATGACCAAGGTTGACTCACCTGCGCTCGGGAATGAGCAATCGGAGGCCAAGGCCCATGAGTACACTCGCAGTTAACCACCTCATCGCGTCCGCGAAGCGCGGCGCGCGCGACAATCGTTGACCGATCGCACTCGAGAAGACTGCATACGTGCCGTAGACGACGCCGCACATGAATGTGAACAGCGTCCCAACGACGAGCAATTGTGCGGGTACGGGACCAGCTTCCTGAGAAACGAACTGAGGCAGATACGCAAGGAAGAGCAGTATGCCCTTTGGATTCATCACACTCGTAGCCATACCGGTCAGGAACAGCCATCTCGCGTTGTGCGCCTGATGATCTCCACGAGGCTCGAACTGTACCTTGCTTCGCAAAGTCTTCACGCCGAGATACAACAGGTATGCGGCTCCAGCATATCGAATGGCGTTGAACAGAAATTCCGAGGCGTAAAGGACGGCGGTGAGCCCTGCGACTGCCATCATGGTGTGCACGACGTAACCTGCGCATACACCCAGCGTCGAGATCACGGCCGCGCGCCTTCCCTGCGCGATGCCACGCGTCGTGATGTAGATGATGTCCGGTCCTGGCATGAATATCAGCGGTAGCACCGTGATACAAAACACCAGTAAGGAGAAAGAGCTCATCTCAGAATCTCCATATCAGCGAGCGCCGTGCGTGAACTACACATCGAACAACGCCCGCTTCAATTCATGCTGGCGACCTTCGAGCCCGGCCCAATGCAGGAGCCGATGCGCGTCGCGCGTGTTGTAGATCCGTGACCGCTGCTCCATGTTGAAGTTGAAGCCGAGCGCAGCACTTCGGACGGTCATGGCCTCGCGAATGCGCTGCATCTGCTCCGCTCTCGATCCATATTTCTGCGCGATGCGCCCGGCGATGTCCTGGCCTTCCGGCGGCATGTGCGGATTGAGCTCGACAGCCTTAAGTGAAGGTGAGCAGTCACTTCGTTCTCAAGGCGTTCGAGCGCCTGTTGGAGCGCGCTGCGGCCGATTGCGCACCATGCGCGCGAGACATCGGACACGAAGTCGATCTTGAGGCGGGCGGGTCATGCCACGGAGCGTCGACAGGGACAATGGAAGATGTGGATGTGAGCGCCGTGATTCAAGACCGGCGCCGGACGAGGGCGCAATCGCAAAGCCGCGTCTGTTCAGCAGTTGACAGTTCTCCTCGGTCGTCTTGGACACAATCTAAACCGTGATGTTGCAAAACGTTCAAGCGACTCCTGGCTACATGTGCCACCGGCACGTCACCAAAAAAGGACCGGCGCGTCACGCAGTCGCTGTTTCGTGCCCGTACCTTTCGATTGCCAGCCTCAATCTCCCTCAAACGATCCTGGAGACTACTGAATGTCACTCAAAGCTTCGCTGATCGTCGCTGCGATCAGCACCGCGGTTTCGGGCGTCGCCCTCGCTGACGAATTCCCTTCGATGGAAAACAGGGGTGTCGGCGCCCTGTCGGCCGGTCCGGGCTACTGGACGGCCGATCGCAGGAAGGCAGCGAAAGAGCGAGTCCTTTTCCGGGACGGCGAAATTTCCGCCCAGGTTGCCGGCTCGGCCAACCTCGACTTCTCGCGCTCCCGCGTCACGCCGCGGACGACCGTCACTGCCAATCCCTACAAGGCGGCGGGGAAGCTGTTCTTCACCGAGCCTGGCGCGGGCGACTTTCAGTGCTCGGCCTCGATCATCAAGAATCGCGTCATTGTGACCGCCGCGCACTGCCTGTTCGACCCCGTGGCCAAGAGCTTCTTTACGAACTGGGTGTTCATTCCGGCGTATGACGGCGGCTTGTCGAACCCCGCCGGGTCCCAGACAAGCCCGCAGAGTCCCTTCGGCTCGTGGGACTGGCGATTTGTCTTCGTGTCGGCGACCTGGAACAACACCGGGGGCGCGCTGCCCAACAACGGCGACTTCGGCGTGCTGGTGCTTCAGGACCAGAGCTTCTCCGGTGCCGCGCCGGTCAGCGTGGAGACGAAAGTCGGCGCCAGCTTCACTGCCGTCACCAATA
>DATAFY010000503.1:0-2449 GCA_036257205.1 Steroidobacter sp.
AGGGCCTGAAAGGCGTAGCGGCTCGGCAGGCGCGGAGCCGTACGCGGTCGCTCCGCCCCATGGCGGATTCGCGGCTGGTTGTTCATTTTTCGAGGATTGCTTCTTCTCAAGCGAAGCCGCGCTTAGAATCCGTCCGCATGACCTTGCTGCGAATCGCCGAGCCTCAGGAAGAGCGGGCGCACCGGCTGGAGCGGGAGTTCCAGGCGGTGTTGGACGCTGCTGTGGATGCAGTCGTGCTGTTCGATCACGAGGGCAGGATCGACCTGCTCAACCATGCCGGCGAGCGCATGTTCGGATACAACGAGCAGGAGGTGATCGGCCTGAACGTGAACATCCTGTTGCCCGAGCCTTGTCGCTCACAGCAGAATGATTACCTGCGTGCGGGCGAGCCTCGCATCATCGGCATCGGCCGCGAACTGGTTGCGAAGCGTCGCGACGGCAGCGAATTCTGGGCCGAGCTGGCAGTTGGCCGGGTCCAGGGGACGGAGCCGCCGCGGTTCGTCGGGTTCATACGGGACGTGACTGTCCGCCGAAACGCCGAAGAGGCTCTGCGTCGCAGCGAAGCGCAGCTCACGATTGCGCAGGAGATTGCGAACCTCGGCAACTACGTCGTGCATTTCGACGGCAAATTCGAGGACTACTGGTCGCCGCACCTATACCGCGTGCTCGGGCGACGCAACGGGGAACCTTATGTCGGCGTCTACGATTATCTCCAGCCGATGGTTCATCCGGCCGATCACTCCCGCTGGCAGCAAGCGCGTCACGACCTCGACTGCGGCGCCCGCACTATGGATATCGAGTATCGCGTCATACATTCGGACGGCTCGCTGCGTTACCTGCATCACATCGCCCAGACCGCGCGGAGCCCCGACGGGCGAATCATCCGGCAGGTCGGTACGTTGCACGACATTACGGATCGCCGGCGCGCTGAGGACGAGGTGCGCCAGATGCAGGATCGGATTGCACACTTCGGGCGCATTTCAACGATGGGCGAAATGGCCGCTGGCATCGCGCACGAAGTCAATCAACCGCTGACCGCGATCGCAACGTACGCGCAGGCGTGCCAACGCCTCATTGCTTCCACAGAATTTTCGTATGACGAAGTCGCCGTGGCCCTGGAGCACATCGGCGCCCAGGCGCTGCGGGCCGGAGAAGTGATCCGCCGCCTGCGCACTTTCGTCAAGAACCGCGAAGCGAAGCGCGAGCTGATAGAAGCAAATCGACTGCTCGAGGATGTGCGTACGCTTGCACAAACGGACGCGAGCCATCACGGCGTACGTCTGGTGCTGCAGCCTTCGCAGTTTGCGCCGCAGGTGCAGGCGGACGCGGTGCAGATTCAGCAGGTCATCCTCAATCTCGTGCGCAACAGCATCGACGCAATGTTGGACGCGCCCGAGTCTCGCAGAGAGATCGTGCTGCGCACGCACGTGGACGCGGAAGGAGACGTGGAGTTCATGGTCGCCGATCGCGGCGCAGGCGTGGATGCGGGGACCATGGCGGAGCTCTTTAATCCGTTCTTTACTACCAAGCCCGGCGGTACAGGGCTTGGTTTGTCGATCAGCCGCTCTATCGTGCGCGCGCACGGCGGCAAATTGTGGTGCAGCCCTAATCCTGGCGGCGGAGCTAGATTTTTCTTCACTTTGCCGGCTGTGCCGGCCTCGGGGGGGAGTTAGCCAATGCGGGGAAATTCCAATAACACACGTCCGACCATTTTCATCGTCGACGATGATGCGGCGGTTCGGGATGCATTGAAGCTGTTGCTGCGCTCCGTGGGCCAGGCGGTTGAGACGTTCGGCTCGGCCCAGGAGTTCTTGGACGCGTACAGCGAAGACCGGCCAGGCTGTCTCGTGCTCGACATCCGCATGCCTGGCATGTCGGGGCTCGAGCTGCAACAGCGGCTCAACGAGAAGCACTCGATCCTGCCAATCATCTTCATCACCGGTCACGGTGATGTGCCGATGGCGGTCGAGGCCATGCAGGCGGGAGCGGTCGATTTCATTCAGAAGCCGTTCCGAGATCAGGACCTCATCGACCGCATCAACCAGGCGCTCGAGAAAGACAGCAGCAACCGCGCGGCTCTCGGAGAGCGCAACGACATTCGTCGACGACTCGAGACGCTCACGCCGCGCGAGCGGGAAGTGCTCGACCTCGTGGTGCACGGCAAGGCCAACAAGGTGATCGCAGGCGATCTGAAGCTCAGTCAGCGCACCGTTGAAATCCATCGCGCGCGCGTCATGGAAAAGATGCAGGCCTCATCGCTCGCACACCTCGTGCGCATGGTGCTGGAGGTCGGCCAAGCCTGAATCGAGAGCGCGCTGGCGCGCTTGCGCGTTCTCCTTAAGCCTTGCGCGTTTGCATACGCACAACGCACAACCGCTCACGGGACCTGAGCGGCGGCGTCGCGCCGCGGCTCGTGATCCTTAAGTACAAGTGCGAACTTCTCGGCGCG
>DATAFY010000505.1:0-2444 GCA_036257205.1 Steroidobacter sp.
GTGCTGCGCTGGCTCGGCGATTAGAGTTACGCCAATTGGCTGCAGCCTGTCGGCGCAGAGTGCTGAGTGAAGCGCTGCGCCGACCGCTAAACCGCAAATCGCTTCATCATGAAACCACGACCAAGCGGCCGAGCCGCCGACCAACTTCGGCCCGTCCGCATCCTGCGGCATTTCACCCGTCACGCAGAAGGCTCGGTGCTGATCGAGTTCGGGGATACTCGCGTACTGTGTACGGCGAGCGTCGAGGAAACCATACCGGCTTTCCTGCGCAATACCGGTCGCGGGTGGGTCACCGCGGAGTACGGGATGTTGCCGCGCTCTACGCACACCCGCAGTCGCCGCGAGGCGGCGAGCGGCAAACAGGGCGGACGGACGCTGGAGATCCAGCGGCTCATCGGTCGGGCGCTGCGGGCGGTCATCGACTTGAAAGCGCTCGGCGAACGCACCATTACAGTGGATTGCGATGTACTGCAGGCGGACGGCGGCACTCGCACCGCATCGATTACCGGCGGCTATGTCGCACTCGTGGACGCGGTGAACTTGTTGCTGGGCAAGGGAGTATTGCGCGAGAACCCGATTCACGGTCAGGTGGCGGCTGTATCCGTCGGCATCTGGTCCGGGCAGCCGGTGCTCGATCTCGATTATGCAGAGGATTCGGAAGCGGAGACGGACATGAACGTCGTCATGAACAACGGCGGCGGTTTCATCGAAGTGCAGGGAACGGCAGAAGGACACGCTTTCCGACGTCATGAACTGGACGAGCTGCTGAATCTTGCGGCCGGCGGCGCAGGACAGCTGCTCGCGCAGCAACTCCAAGCCTTGAGCCGCGACTGACCATGCGCGTCGTGCTCGCGACCGGTAATTCCGGAAAACTGCGCGAGTTCAAGGCGCTGCTCGCGCCGCTCGGTTTCGAGGTGAGGCCGCAATCTGATTACACGAACGCCGCCGTTCCTGAGACAGGCCTGACCTTCGTTGAAAACGCCATCCTGAAGGCGCGCCACGCCGCTCGCGTCTCGGGATTGCCGGCCATCGCCGATGATTCTGGACTCGAAGTCGACGCCCTGCACGGCGCGCCCGGCGTGTACTCAGCCCGTTACGCAGGCGAGGGCGCCGGCGATCAGGCGAACGTGCAGAAGGTGCTCGAGCGACTGCGCGATGCGCCCTCCTCCAAGCGAACGGCCCGATATCAGTGTGCGCTGGCTTTCCTGCGCTGGGATGCAGACCCCTCGCCCTTGATCGCGCAGGCGAGTTGGGAAGGAACGATCGCCGCAGCGCCTCGCGGCGAGCGCGGCTTCGGCTATGACCCTATCTTTGAACCCGTGGGACGAGCCGCCACGGCTGCTGAATTGGCCCCCGAAGAAAAGAATCAGCTAAGTCACCGCGGCCAGGCGCTGCATCTGCTGATCGAGCAGCTGCGAGCCTCATCGCAACGCCGACGGGCATGTCCATAGAATTGCCGCCCCTTGCGCTGTATGTGCACCTGCCATGGTGCGTCCGCAAGTGTCCATACTGCGATTTCAACTCGCATGGGGCGCCCGCGCGCATCCCCGAAACGGAATACGTCGATGCACTGCTGCAGGATCTTGAAACCGATCTGTACGCCGTCCAAGGAAGGCCGCTCACGTCCATTTTTTTCGGGGGCGGCACCCCGAGCCTCTTCAGTCCTGCCGAAATCGCGCGGTTTTTGGAGAGTGTGCGCAAGCGCACTGCGATCGCGCCTGATGTGGAGGTGACGCTCGAAGCGAATCCCGGCGCGATCGAACACGGAAGGTTCCGCGGATATCGTGATGCAGGCGTAAACCGCGTGTCTTTGGGCGCGCAGAGCTTCAATGACGACCATCTGCGCTTGTTAGGGCGGATTCACGGCGGGATGGACATCGCACGGGCGATCGAGGAATTGGTACGGGCGGATCTGCGCAACTTCAATCTGGACTTGATGTACGCGCTGCCCGCCCAGTCGCTCGAGGACGCGATCGCGGACATTGAAACCGCGCTTGCGCTCGAGCCCGCACACATCTCTCATTACCAGCTCACCCTGGAGCCGGGGACGGCCTTTTACCGTCGTCCTCCGCCGTTGCCGGATGCGGAGGCGGCTTGGCGGATGCAAACGGAGTGTCAGGCGCGTCTCGCTCGATCCGGTTACGACCAATACGAGGTGTCGGCCTACGCTCGACCGGGGCGTCAGTGTGCGCACAACCTCAATTACTGGCGCTTCGGGGACTATCTCGGGCTCGGCGCTGGTGCGCACGGCAAGGTCACCGTGGAGGGCGTGGTGACTCGGACCGTGCGCGTGCGTCAACCGCGAGACTACCTCGCGCGGGCGCCCCTGGAGCGTCTTTCTGAGCGGTCGATCGTGAGCACGGAGCAGTTGCCATTCGAATACATGCTGAATGTGTTGCGAGTACTGGAGGGTTTCGATGCTGCAGCGTTTGAGGGCCGAACGG
>DATAFY010000573.1:0-3378 GCA_036257205.1 Steroidobacter sp.
TGCAGGTGCGTTAGCTTCCAATCCTCTCCAGTGGTGGGAAAACTGCCGATGGACGTGTCGCCATGAGTACATTTTGCGGTAATCGGACGACGCGAAAGGGGTAGCGCTCGACGAGCAACGCACCGAAATTTGCGTCATAGCCCAGATCTTTATCGGCGCCGTCAGAGAAACCGAAATGATTGCCGATCCGAAACGCAAACCTCATCAAGACGATGGCGACAGCGATAAGCGTAGGCGCCAGGAACAGGCGCTCGACGAAGCCCTCGAGAACACCTTTCCGGCGTCCGATCCGGTTTCAGTCGAGCAGCCGATGGCGAGCGGGGCGCAACTGTCGTTCCTGCCCCCTTTTATTTAAGGGCGCGATACCGCGCATCATTCTTGAACGGCACACCGACTGTCCCATTTTGTAATAAACGGGAGAGCTCACTCACGGCATCACAGCGGGAAGCGCTCGGCGCGTCCCTCCGCGCAGCGATACTCGGTCGCGACGGTGCGATTCTCGGTCCAACCAAGCTCGCGCTGCACGAACGCGGCGGTCCATTCGAAACGCGCGGTCCGGTCCAAGAAACTGATGATCGGCACCCTCCCCAGCTGCTGCGCGCGCGCCGCGAGCGGACACGCGGCCCCCGCGCCGCCGAGCACTGCGATGAACTCGCGCCGTTTCATTGCCTCCCCATGTCCGCTGGATCGCGCCAAATTAGGCTTGCACAAGTTCGCCGATCACCAAGGAAAAGTAAGTAATAATGGCGACCACCACGCCAACCCCGACGGCCTCGGCAACGACGGTGGGTAGGCCGAGCTGGACAAACCATTCCGCAAGACGCAGCCCAAGCGTGGCGCCGGAAAACGCGCCAGACAGGGACGCCGACCAACGTAATACCAACCTGGACGGTCGACAAATACCGACCGGGATTGCTTGCGAGTGCGAGGGCGCGGCGCGAGCCAATGACGTCGCGATCGACCAGGGCCTACAACCGAGCGCGCCGGGAGGACACGATAGCGAGTTCCGCAAGCGCCAGGAAGCCGTTTACGAGGATTAGAACGATGATGATCGCCAGTTCGATGTACAGCATCGCAAGAATATAGACATGCGTGCCAATCGCTGCGAGGTCCGGTGTTGAGTCAGAACCGAAAGGCGATGACGCGAGCGCGGGCGCCCTGCGCGACGCAGTCACCGGCGGCGCTCGGCATCCAAATTTGCCAACGGTGCTCAGGACCTTTCTGCACAGCCATGAATGATGTAATTTGGCGGCGCTAGGAACCTGATCTTCTTGGATAGCGGCGTCGATCGCGGTCCTCAAAGCGACGGGTTCCGTGCGACCTCGCCATTTTGATCACAGTAGTCCTGGAGAACCGGATATGCTGGATCGATCGCTTCAGGCCGAGTTTGAAAGTTATCGAAAGACCCTCTCCACCGACGAGGCCAGACGTGCATTCGACGCACGGATTGAGTGCCTCCTGAGTCAGCACGGAGTAGATTACGTGCGCGGATATGTGGACGCTCTCAAGGATGCGTCATTTTAGAATTCTGAGATGCTGCCGGTTCCGTTGGCGGGTATCGATCGCTCACGCGAATGTCTCTTCGAGGTCAATCAAGTCATTTTCGAGGATCTGAACGAGACGCAGCAACAAATGGGGGGCCATCCATCAAGCACCACATCCAGGCTCAACTTGATGCGGTTGCGGGACGTCCTCGCGCTCGACCCGCGATTCGCGGTCCGGAGCGGCCGCATTTTTGCGCCGTCGAGGCGCTACCGCTCCCGGCACCGCAGCGCGTCGCCTCGGTCGATGCCCTGCGCGGCTTCACCATGTTCTGGATTATCGGCGCGGATGGGGCCGCCAAGGCGCTTGCCGAAATGCTGTCCGACAAGGGCATGATTCCGAGCACAGCCGGTAACATTATCGGTGAGCAATTCGAGCATGCGGAATGGGAGGGATTGCGCTTCTACGACCTCATCTTCCCGTTGTTCATCTTTGTGACCGGCGTCGCGATCGTGTTCTCGCTCATGCGGCTGATCGAGCAGGAGAGCAAATCCACCGCGTATTGGCGCGTGTTGCGCCGGTCGCTGCTCTTGTTCGCGCTAGGGCTCGTATACGGGGGCGTGACCGAAAGCTGGCCGAACAGCGGCGTTAACGAAAGCTGGCCGGACATCCGGCTCCTCAGCGTGCTCAATCGCATCGCGCTTTGCTATTTGTTCACGTCGCTCCTGTTCCTCAACCTTCGTCTGCCGGGATTGATCGTCGCGTTCGTGGCGATCCTCGCGGGCTACTGGGCACTTATGACCTTCGTGCCAGTGTCCGGGATCGGGGTGGGGTCCTACGCAAAGGACGCGAACCTCGCCAACTGGATCGACGCGCAATACTTGCCCGGGCGGAAATGGAACGGCACCTGGGATCCCGAAGGTCTGCTCAGTACGCTGCCCGCAATCGGCACCTGCCTGCTCGGCGTGTTCGCCGGCCTGCTGCTGAAGGAGCCAAGCCTGCAGCCGCACCAAAAGACCTTGTGGTTGATTGGCGCCGGCACCTCGATGATTGCGCTCGGAGTGCTCTGGGGGCTGCAGTTCCCGATCGTCAAGAACATCTGGACGTCCTCGTACGTGCTCGTGTGCGGCGGAATGAGTGCGCTGCTGCTCGGCGTGTTTCATCAAGTCATCGATGCGTGGGAGCGGAGGAGCTGGGCCACGATCTTCATTTGGATCGGGGCAAGCGCGATCACGCTCTATTTCATCAACGGCATCGTGGGCTTCCAGCCGCTCGCTACGCAGCTGGTCGGCGGAGACGTGGGCAGGTCTTTGGACAGCCATCTGACGCCCGGCGTAGGGAGCTTTCTCGCCCATGCCGTGGGGCTGCTGCTAGCGGTGGCACTGGCCGGCTTCCTATACCAACGCAAAATCTTTCTGCGCGTGTGACCTGTGCAGGCTCCTGCCTCATAGTTTTCGTTCCAGGTGCGAATTTACGCTCTGGTCCGCCCCAGCCGCGAAATTGAACGCAGCGCGCGCGTTCTACACCACGCTCAACGATGAACAAAAGGCGTGGCTGATGCGCGACATGCTGTCCCGTTCGGGGCCCGTGAGGGCGACCGCACGGCAGAGCGTCGCGGCCGGAGTCGCCGTGATTCAGGCCAGTTGATACCTCGCGCAACCGAAGCTCTTATGGCGAAGCTGCCGTCTGGGGCGGCGCCGCCGCTATTAGCTGAGCATGCCGTCGCGCTGCTGCTCGCCACCACGAAGGCAAGCCAATTATCCCAATCTCCGGGCCAGCGGTTACGATCGGCTGCGATGGTCGACGCAAGGCCCTTTATGGCTGCGCTCTTTTGACATTGATCAGGATGGGACGGCCTGACGGGCTCTTCTCTCCGCTGAGTGTCACTAGCAATTG
>DATAFY010000579.1:0-8474 GCA_036257205.1 Steroidobacter sp.
GGCGTCTCACGCACATGAGGACGCAGGTGCGCAGCGGTTTGGCGCGCTCGCGCAGCATGGGACTGCGGGGCGCGATCGCGTTGTCCGCGCTCGCCTTGATGCTGCTGCACTCGCCGGGCGCAGCAGCGCAGGACAACGCGAGACCGCAAGCAGCGGCGGGCGGCGATGAGCTCGAGGTAACGATGCACATCATCGTAGACCCGAACGCGAAGCTGCCCGACGAAGTCGTTCGACGCATACCGCTGCCGGTGCGTAAGTCCACTGAACCCTCGAGCGCGGCCGCAGGCAACGACCGTGGCGCCCCGACAGCGACCGACGGACGGAAACGCGCCCGAGAAACGGATCGCGAAAGCGCTGCACGAGCGCAGGAGCGAGTGGAGCAAGGCGCCGAGCAGCGCGAAGCGGCGCCGCCGCTCCACGGCCCAGAAGTTCGGGCGCGAGGCAGATTCATCGACTGATCCCGCTTCGTCTCGGCCGCTGCCCGCAGTCGCGCCATTCTCGAGCCCTAGAGTCTCGTTCGGCCTTGGACCGGCATGCGATGACGAATGGTAGGGCGATTCATGCGGTCGTCCTGCGCCGAGTTGGGAAGATGACGGCTCAGGCAACTTCCGGGGGAACTTCCTCGCTGCCACGTTCGCTCTTTCATCACGGCTCACGGCGCGTTTGGAGCCGCCTGATAGTGAAGGAGCCGCCATGCCGAATAGAGCCCGCAGCAAGACGCCAGGCACGTTGAAGAACGTGCTGAAGTCCAATGTGCGTCGTCAACAGCGCCGCTCTGCGTTCACCGCCAGTCCGCCCGAAGCGCAGCGCCCACCGCGCGAACGCATCAAGGACGCTGAAAGGAAGCGCCGAGCGCACTGAGCAGCGCGAAATGCGCTGCAGCGCTTAGCCTGCTCTGAGCGCCGGCTGCGATTGCCAGAGCGGAGTACACCGCTCGGGAACGCCGGGACCGGTGTGCTGCCTGCGGCTCAGCGCCGTTGAGCGGATCTCGGCGTGCCTTCCGTCCAGGGAACGCGGCTTAACGGAACCTGCGTTTGTCTTGTCCCGAGGCCGGCGTGCGCTCCGAGGAGCCACTCGCGAGATCGCACGAGATCAGCGTCGAATCGGCCGACCGCAGCTGATCGCGGGTTGGTCGAGATGTCGGCCGCTGTGCTGTCGATGGCCTCCTCTTGCGCTACTGGGGCATCAGTTTGCCGGCGAGGTCCTTCAGATACTCATGAAACTTGCCGCCGAGGCTTTCGTGCTTGAGACCGTACTCGACGGTCGCTTGCAGGTAACCGAGCTTGCTGCCGCAATCGTAGCGCTTGCCGTCGAACTCGTACGCGTAGACTGGCTCATCGGCGAGGAGATCAGCGATGGCGTCGGTGAGCTGGATCTCACCTCCGGCGCCGCGGCCTGTCTTTTCCAGCTTGTCGAAGATTGTTGGAGACAGCACGTACCGCCCCACCACCGCGAGCGTAGAGGGTGCATTCTGCGGCCGAGGTTTCTCGACGATTTGACGCACGCGGCTCACGCGTCCCTCGGGTTCGTCCGTCGCCACAATGCCGTACTTGTCCGTTTCCGAGCGCGGGATCGTTTCCACGCCCAGAACGCTGCCGCCGCGCTCCATGCACAGCGTGGCCATCTGGCGAAGACACGGCGTCGCACAATCGATGAGGTCGTCTGCGAGATGCACGAAGAACGGCTCATTCCCAACGACAGGCTTGGCGCACCAAACAGCGTGCCCCAGACCCAGCGGCGAGGGTTGGCGGATGTAGATGCAACTCGCCCATGAAGGAACGATCTCGCGGATTGCTTTGAGCAACTCCGCCTTGCCCTGCGTCTCGAGCGCTTCCTCGAGTTCGAGGTCGGTATCAAAATGATCCTCGATGGCGCGCTTGGAGCTGCCGGTGATGAACACGAGTTTGCGCGCGCCGGCGGCGAGCGCCTCCTCGGCCGCGTACTGAATGAGCGGCTTGTCCACGATGGGCAACATCTCCTTGGGACTCGCTTTCGTCGCAGGCAAGAAACGCGTCCCACGGCCAGCCACTGGAAACACCGCCGTTCTGATCTCTTTCACCGGGCTCACCGCACACCTCCATAAAACGAGGCGGCGATGATAGCTCAGGGGACGGCGCCGCCGGGACGGCCTCGCCTGTTTGCTGGTCAATAAGCCGAGGGATCAACCAGCCTTTCGCCGCGGTCGATGCATCGATACGAATATTCCCCCGATTGAGTTCCAAGATTCAGTCGACGACGCTCTTGACTGCGCAGCTCATCGCTGCGCTTGCACGAGGCGTTCTTCGCACGTGAGCAATAATGGCTTAAGTGCGACTAAGTCCAATGCCTTGCAGCTGCACCGAACGGCGTCTGGTGCGCCTGCTTCCGGATGGCTCCTGCTTCCTTTGAGGCGATGGTTGTTTTCGGCGCCAAGGCGCGCCTCGGGCCGCATCGTCATGAGCTTCGTCGTTGCGGCTCGCGCACATGCGTTCATTTCGCCGACGAGGCGATCTAGCGGTGACTGAGCCCGGGAGCGACGTCCAACAACGCGGCCGGTGCGAAGGCGTCCCAGCTGCGGCAGCCCGGGCACTGCCAGAAGTGCGCTGCGCTCGCAAAGCCGCACTCGACGCATCGATAGCGCTGTGTGCGACGGAGCACGCGCCCCAGGGCCGCCGCCAGGGAGCGCAGCTGGTCAGGGTTGAGGTTCGCAGGATCATCGACGAGGGCGCGCGTGATTTCACCGAGACTCGGATCTTCGCGCAGCAGGTGCGGCAGACACTCGAGGACGAAAGCTTCCTGCTCGAGTCCGGCGACGAGCGCTGCATAGGCGAGCTCCGCGCGAGCCGTCGGTTCGGGCCGAATCCACGCCGTAAAGCGCCTCGCCAGATCACCCGACCCCTCTCCACGCAGGACGCGTACGACGCGCGGCAGCGCGAGCGGAAGCAGACGAGGATGTAATTGCACGAGCCGCTGGCACAGCACCATCGCGAGCTGCGGTTGCCCCATGTCGAGCGCTATATCCGCCCGGATGAGCGCGGCGCGGCCGAAATGCCGCTGAACGGCGCGCGCGCGGCGCAAGTGCGCGCGGGCTGCATCGAAGTCTTGTCCTCCGCGAGCGCGCTCGGCCAGCTCGCAATGATAGTGAGCGATCCCTGTGGGCTGCTCGGGCGAGGCTACGTTCACCAGCCGATCGTGCGTTGCGATCGCCTGTTCCCAATCGCGTTGCTGCTCATAGATGCGCAGGAGGTAGCGCAGCGCCGCCTCGTGACGCGGCCCGCCGTCGGCAAGTTGCTGAAACAGGCGCTCCGCGCGGTCGAAGAGTCCAGCCCGAAAATAGTCCTCGGCCAGCGCGAACATTGCATGGACCCGGTGTTCATCGTTGAGGGCCGGCCGGGCAATGATGTTCTGATGAATTCTGATGGCGCGGTCCACCTCACCGCGCCGTCGATAGAGGCTCCCCAAAGCGAAGTGCGTCTCCACGGTCTCATCATCCACGTCGACCATGCGCAGAAACACTTCGAGCGCCTTGTCCGGCTCCTCATTGAGGAGGAATCGCAGGCCGCGAAAATAGTCCTCCGACAAATTCTGGCGAGAGGGCTGCGCGCCGCGGCGCGAAGGCCAGTAGCGAGCCGCAAGCCACCCGGCAGCAGCGGCCGCAAACAGGGCCGCGATCAACAGGAAGGAAGGTTCAGTGGGCATCACCGCCCGAAGCCGCCCGCGCCTGCGACTCTGCGACCCGCAATGCACGGCGCAGACGCCCGCGCTCGCTCAGCAACTCGGCCACCCAGGCCACCCGCCAGAACAGACCGGCGAGCAACCCAAACACGAACGCACAAACCAGGGCCAACCCGAGCGGGGATGTGAGACGCACGAACGCCAGTTCGATTTCCACGCGCGCGAGATTCATCGCGCTGACAGCAAGCGCGAGCAACGCTGCGAGCGTGATCGAAACGAGAAACAGATAGCGCGACATGAGCAACGATCCGGCGGTTGGCGGCTGGCTGCTGGCGGGAGGACCTGACGCCCGAACGTGTGATGATAGCCTCAGTTCCAAACGGGATCGAAGAGTCCCAGGGCTGAAGCTGCGCGTGTGGACGAACCGGACAGCCGATGCGGCGGCGCTTCTGGCGGCTCAGTCTGTGATCGGACTTTCAGCGCCCTCATTCACTCGCTCGCGCAGATCCTTGCCTGGCTTGAAATGCGGGACATATTTGCCGGAGAGCGCGACGGTTTCCCCCGTTTTCGGATTGCGTCCCTGGCGGGGAGGACGGAAATGCAGGGAGAAGCTGCCGAAGCCGCGGATTTCGATGCGGCCGCCCTGCGCCAGCGCATCGCTCATGATTTCCAGAATCTGCTTCACGGCGAGCTCGACGTCTTTCGCGGGCAGATGCTTCTGCTTCGCTGCAATGAGCTCGATCAGTTCGGATTTCGTCATGCCCGGGCCCGTTGTTGTTCTTTCACAGCCGCCCGCCGCACGTGGGCAAGCCGGAAGGCGAGGCGGCGACGCACGCCGCCGCCCCACCGCTGCCTAACCTCAATCAAGAGGCGTCCTGGCCTCCGATGTGTTCCTTCAGCAGATCGCCAAGGCTCGTGCCGGTCGAGGTTTCGCCCGTGCGATAACTCTGCACAGCTTCCGCCTCTTCGTGGATTTCCTTCGCCTTGATCGACAGTGCAATCGTGCGGCTCTTGCGATCGACGTTGGTGAATTTCGCTTCGACCTCGTCGTCCACCTTGAGGAACTGCCGCGCGTCTTCAACGCGGTCGCGCGACAGCTCGGAGGCGCGCAGGTGGCCCTCCACGCCGCCGCCGAGATCGATCACGGCGCCCTTGGCGTCAACCTCGCGCACCTTGCCCTTCACGATCGAGCCCTTCGGATGCTCGGCGATCCAGGTCGAGAACGGATCCTTCGCGAGCTGCTTGATGCCCAGCGAAATGCGCTCGCGCTCCGGGTCGATCGACAGCACCATCGCCTCAACCTGCTGCGCCTTCTGGTAGTTGCGCACGGCTTCCTCGCCAGGCACGTCCCAGGAGATGTCGGACAAGTGCACGAGGCCGTCGATGCCGCCCTGCAGACCGATGAAGATGCCGAAGTCCGTGATGGACTTGATTTGGCCGCTCACTCGATCGCCGCGGTTGTAGCTGTCCCCGAACTCCTTCCACGGATTCGCCTGACACTGCTTGATGCCGAGCGAGATGCGGCGACGCTCTTCGTCGATATCGAGCACCATCACCTCGACCTCCTGGCCGATGTGCACTACTTTCGACGGGTTCACGTTCTTGTTGGTCCAGTCCATTTCAGAGACGTGCACCAGACCCTCGACGCCCTCTTCGATCTCGACGAAGCAGCCATAATCCGCAATGTTCGTGACCTTGCCGAACAGACGCGAACCGGTCGGATAACGACGCGAGATGTTCTGCCACGGATCGTTGCCCAGCTGCTTGATGCCGAGCGAGACGCGCTGACGCTCACGATCGAACTTGAGGATGCGCACGTCGATCTCATCGCCTACCGCGACGACTTCCGACGGATGCTTCACGCGCTTCCAGGCCATATCCGTGATGTGCAACAGACCATCGATGCCTCCGAGGTCGACGAAGGCGCCGTAATCGGTGAGGTTCTTGACAGTGCCGCGCACGACCACGCCTTCCTGCAGTTTCTCCAGCAGTTCGGTGCGCTCGGCGCTGTACTCCTGTTCAACGACGGCGCGACGAGACACGACGACGTTGTTGCGCTTCTGATCGAGCTTGATGACTTTGAACTCGAGCGTCTTGCCTTCGAGGTACGACGGATCGCGCACGGGCCGCACGTCGACCAGCGAGCCGGGAAGGAACGCGCGGACGAAATCAATCTCGACCGTGAAGCCACCCTTGACGCGGCCATTGATGACGCCCTTGACGATTTCCTGCTTCTCGAAAGCCTGCTCGAGGCGGGCCCAGGTGCGGGCGCGCTTGGCTTTCTCACGCGACAGCCGCGTCTCGCCTGAGCCGTCTTCCACGCTGTCGAGGGCGACCTCAACGTCATCGCCGACGTTGACTTCGATTTCCCCCCGCTCGTTCTTGAATTGCTCGACGGGAATCACGGCCTCGCTCTTCAGGCCGGCGTTGACCAGCACGACGTCGGGTCCTACCTCGACGACGCGCCCAGTCAGGATGGCGCCCGGCTTGATCTTCTGAGAGGCCAGGCTTTCTTCGAACAGTTGCGCAAAACTTTCGGTCATGGTGCTTCCGGGGCCTTGCGACCCGCTTGTCCTCGCCGTATTCCCTAGGGACGAGGGGTGGTTGAGTCGAACCGCGCATCCAGCGCGGAACCTGAGAACCTGGAACTCGAAAGGCCTAGGTCGGAGGCAGAGTGAAATGCGCCGCGTGCGCGGTGCTGTCTGGCTCCGGCCCGTTGGCCTTCACTCTCCAGTCATATGCGTCATTTCACCGGGAAACGTGCGGCGGCCAGTTCAAGCACGCGTGCGACGACTGCATCGATCGTCATGGATGTCGAATCAACGATCACCGCGTCGTCGGCGGGCCTGAGCGGAGCGATCGTGCGGCTTGCGTCGCGCCGATCACGCTCGGCGATCTCCAGCGAAAGGGCGGCAAGGCTAGCACCGAGACCCTTGTCTTTCAACTGCTTATAACGCCTGCGGGCGCGTTCCTCCGCACTGGCGGTGAGGTAAATCTTCAGGCCGGCCGCTGGAAAAACGACGGTACCCATGTCCCGCCCGTCCGCCACCAGACCCGGGGGTTGTGCGAAAGCTCGTTGGCGCTCAAGCAACGCGGCGCGCACTGCGGGCATGGCCGCCGCTCGGGATGCGCCCTCGCCCGCCTCTTCAGTACGTATCTGGCGGCTGACTTCGGCTTGCCCCAGCCAGATCGCTTCGCTGCCGTCCGCCGCCGTCCCAAAAGCGACGTTTAGATTCAATGCAATCGCGGCGTGCCCCCCCTCATCATCGGATGCAAGAGCGCGCTGTCGGCCTTCGTAGGCGACCAGGCGATACAAGACGCCGCTGTCGAGCAGCCGCCAGCCGAGCTGATCGGCGACCCGACGCGCGATCGTACCCTTTCCGGAGCCGCTCGGGCCGTCGATGGCAATGATCGGCGCTGTGGTCACGCGCGAATCACTCGACCACGCGAACGTCCAGACCCGCGGCTCGGGCCACGCCCGGAAAGTCGGGGAAGGATGTCGCTACGTTCGCCACGTCATCGATGTGCACGGGCCCTCGGGCGCGCAGGCTCGCGATTGCGAACGACATTGCGATGCGGTGATCGCCGTGACTGGCGACGACGCCAGGTGCGAACACATGGCTTTGGGGCCTGCCCTGAATGCGAATGCCGTCGGGCAATACTTCACACTGCACGCCCAGGGCTTGCAATCCCGCCGCCATGACCGCAATACGATCGCTCTCCTTCACCCGCAGCTCCTCGGCGCCGGTGACGACGGTTTCGCCTTCGGCGCAGGCAGCTGCAATGAACAGCGCCGGAAATTCGTCGATTGCGAGCGGCACGAGATGTTCAGGGACCTGAATTCCCTTCAGGGACGCCGGACGCACCTCGATATCTGCGACCGGCTCAGCGCCGGCTGACCGACGATTCATGACTCGCAGGTCCGCGCCCATCAAGGCAAGGATATCGAGTAATCCGGTCCGGGTCGGATTGATTCCAACACCCTTCACGGTCAGCCCGCCGCCCCGAGCGATCGAGCCAGCAACCAGGAAAAATGCAGCCGATGAAAAATCGCCGGGCACCTGCAGCGAACAGGCCTCAAGCTTCGTCGGCGGCGCCAGCCGCACCTCGCCTTGGGCCGCCTCCACCTTGCAACCGACGCTCAACAGCATGCGCTCGGTGTGATCGCGCGTGACCGCAGGTTCGATGACGCTCGTCGGTCCATCGGCGTACAACCCACCCAGCAGGACGGCGGACTTCACCTGAGCGCTTGCGACCGGCAGTTCATAGCGAATCCCGGTGAGTCGGCCTGCGCCGATGATTCTAATCGGCGGCTTTCCACCGTTGGTCTCGATCCGCGCGCCCATCAATCGCAGCGGCGCCGCCGCGCGCTCCATCGGCCGCTTCATGAGCGAGGCATCGCCAATGAGCTCACTGTCGAAGCGCTGTCCTGCGAGCAAGCCTGTCATCAGCCGCATCGCCGTACCGGAGTTGCCCATATCGAGCACGCGACCTGCCGCTTTCAGGCCGTGCAAGCCCACACCATGGACGCTGACCTGCTGTGCGCCCGTCTGTTCGATGCGCACGCCTAGCGCACGCATCGCCTGCATGGTGGCGAGGCAATCTTCGCTTTCCAAAAAACCGCCTGCTTCCGTCACACCCTCCGCCACCCCGCCCAGCATCAGCGCCCGGTGTGAAATGGATTTGTCGCCTGGGACGCGGATCTCTCCAGCAGCCTCGGCGACCGGGTGGACGATGTAGTGCGTAGGTCTCTGCATAGTGTGATGGCGTGTGTTGCGCTCGAGCGCGTCTCACTGAAACGGTCGAGCAGCACAATTGTG
>DATAFY010000422.1:0-6133 GCA_036257205.1 Steroidobacter sp.
CTGCGTTCGCGAGGCGCGAGACGCCGCCTGGCTGGACGGAAATCGATTCGACGACGATCGACGAGCCGGGAAGACTCAATGCGCCTATGGATCCGTACGCGGCGCCCAACATGGCCCATTCTGAGCCGGACGTGATCCGCCAGAACGATGACGAGAGCTCTACGCAGAACGCGCTGCCAGGCAACTCTGGGCCTGCATGTGCGGTCAACGCACCGCGGGCGGTGCGCTTTCACCGCCATGCGCCTTCCCGCGACCGATCGCGATCGGTGATTCGCATGCCGGCGCACGAAGACGTGCGCGAGGATCCCGTGCTGTACGCCCACGCCGCGCGGGTCCTGCATCTCGAAGCGAACCCGGGCAATGCGCGAGCGCTAGTGCAACGACACGGAGACGTGGACGTGTGGCTCAATCCACCGCCGATCCCGCTCACGACCAAGGAAATGGATGCGATTTACGAATTGCCTTATCGACGTACGCCGCACCCCTCTTACGGGCACGCGCGGATTCCCGCGTACGAGATGATTCGCTTCTCGATCGCTATTCAGCGTGGGTGCTTCGGCGGTTGCACCTTCTGTTCGATTACAGAGCACGAGGGACGCGTGATTCAGAGCCGCTCGGAAAACTCGGTCATCAAGGAGATCGAGACTGTTCGCGACACGCTTCCTGGTTTCACGGGCGTCATCTCGGACCTCGGCGGACCGACGGCGAACATGTATCGGCTGGCATGCAAGTCACGTGAGGTGGAAGCCGCATGCCGCAAGCCTTCGTGCGTCTATCCCGACGTGTGCACCAACCTCAAGACCGATCACACGGCGCTCGTCAAGCTCTATCGCCGCGCGAGGGCGCTTCCGGGCGTAAAGAAGGTGCTGATTGGGTCAGGTGTACGGTACGACCTCGCCGTGAGATCGCCTGAGTATGTGAAGGAACTCGTACAGCATCACGTCGGCGGTTACCTGAAAATCGCGCCGGAGGCGATCGCCGAGGGGCCGCTCTCCAAGATGATGAAACCGGGCATTGGCGCGTACTATCGCTTCAAGGAGCTGTTCGAGAAGTACTCGCGCGAAGCCGGCAAGGAGCAGTACCTGATTCCATACTTCATCGCCGCCCATCCCGGAACGACGGATGAGGACATGCTCGAACTCGCGCTTTGGCTGAAACGCAATGGCTATCGCGCCGATCAGGTGCAGGCATTCCTGCCCTCACCCATGGCGACGGCCACGGCAATGTGGCATTCGGGCAAGAATCCACTGCACAAGGTGACGCGTACGAGCGAGGACGTGCATATACCGAAGGGCCTCAAAGTGCGCCGGCTGCATAAGGCGTTCTTGCGCTGGCACGATGCGAACAACTGGCCGATTCTGCGCGATGCGCTGAAGCGCATGGGCCGCGCGGATCTGATCGGGTCCGGCAAGCATCAGCTGATCCCAGCTTGGCAGCCCGCCGGGACGGGCTGCACCCCCGAGGGGCGACGCAGACCGCATGAAGCAGGCTCGAGCCTGCGCGTGCGTACACAGCACACCGGGCTGAGGGGTGCGTCCTCACCCGCTGTCGGACAAGAAAAGAACGGCGGCGGCAAACGGCGGGCGCGACGGCGCTGACTGATTCCGGACCAAAAAAAAGCCCGCCAGAGGCGGGCTAATCAGGGGTATCAAGGAAACATGCGAAAAAAGGATTCAGAAAGCGCGGGCTAGCTGCACGCCCCCTCACACTACACTTTGAGCGCCTTCCCCTCGCGAAGTTCCGCGATTTGATAGTGAAGGTGTAGTTCAGCTGGGATTGAGAGTTGATTCCCATCGTGTGCGCGTACGGCCGATTCGATGTGCGCATTCGCTATGACTGCGCTGAGAGCGAGTCCTGCCGCAAGCAGGGCCGCCGCCCAGGCGTGAACCTCTCTTGAAGTCGTCATAACCAAAAAACCCTTCGCGCCGTGTGCAGCTTCACGTCTGCGGTTGCCCCGCCAAAACATCGTTCACTGGCCGCTACTATCGTGAATCGTCATTCATGAATAAATCGGCCGCCAGGAATGACATTCATGACGATTGAGCCACAATCGGCCGACGTTCGTGCTGCATATCCGCAGCCGGTTGCGCGCGCCGTCCTTATTGCAGCCGGCCCGCCACGCGCATTGCGCGCGCGCCCTGCTGATCACACGATAGAAGCCTGCGTCATCAAGGGCGTGGGAAATGACGCGCAGGACTCATGGAGGCGAGCGGGCGCGATGAGCCGTGCAGAAAACCCGCAGCGACCGCCGAAAGAACGAGCGAGACCGTCAACATTCCCGACATCGTCGGAAATTCGACCGTGTCGGCGTCGTGACCGGCGTCCGAGGAAGGCAGACGGCCAGCCTTGTACGCGCACGCCGAACATGGACGAGGAAAACTCCATGCTCCGCACGTCAGCGCCGTTGCGAACGTTTGCTCTTGTGCGCGGATTTGCTCTTTTGGTCTGTAGAGGTTGGGAACTGGACGCCGGCGTCCTTTTCCAATTCCCACTGCACGTGCGGCGCGCCGCGCCGCACGTGCAGCCCGAACCCCGCGTGCCGGAACCGACTCGCGAGGCGCTTGCGGTACCACTGGGCCGGTCGCAGATAAACCGCGCCATCGCTGCGCGAATGATCGGCGTTGTCGCGCCAGTCCTCAGTCGTGGGCGCGTGGAAGTAGAGGGCGCCCCGACACAGTCGGGCGAGATTGCGCATCGCGCGTCGCGCGTCGCGCTCAGGCAGATACTGCATCACGTCATGACAGACGATGAGATCGAAGCGGGCGCGTGCGCGATAGTCCGCAAGGGAGCTGTGCTTCCAGCCATGTCGACGACACAGATGCTCGCTGACCTCTAGCCCAAGATAGCGAGCGCGGGGGAAAGCTCCAAGGAGCGGCGCACGCATCCAGCCGAGCCCGCAACCGGCGTCGAGAATGCGACGCACGGGAATCTGCAACCGGCTTACCAACTCAGCCAGAGTTCGCGCGCGCCGCGCCATCTCCTCGCGCGTGATCACTCGCGTGCGCGGATTCAGATAGAAGCGGGAGTAATACTGGGCGTCGAACCTGCTCACGTGGGCGACCCACAGAGCGATGACCCAGGGGCGTCGACAGTTTGCATCGCGAATAAATCAATACGGCTCATGCCTCCAGTTTGCCAGCAAACCTGCCAGCCGTTTGCCCGGCTTGACTCCCGCTCGTCCGTCCCAATCTCGCCATCAATGGTTTCCCATGGTGTACGTCATGGCGTTAGCTAACCCGCACTCCTGGATGTGGGCCGAAGCCTGCGAAATGCTCGAACGAGCCCAACGCCTGCAACGGCAATTCTTCCGGTTCGGCCAAGCCGCGCAGGCGCAGCCTCGCTGGGAACCCCCCATCGACATCGTCGCTTATGGGTCGGAAGTACAGGTCACTGTAGCGATTCCCGGCGCGATGCCCGAGCACGTACAGGTGCGAGTTGACGATCATGGGCGCCTGAACGTGGCGGCCGTCAGGCCGTTGCCGCTCAATCCCCGAGTTTCCAGCGTGCATCGGCTTGAGATTCCCTACGGGCGCTTCGAGCGGCGCATCGAGTTGCCCGCCGGGCGTTACCGACTCATCGAACAGGCATGCTTCAACGGCTGCCTGGTCCTGCGACTGACGCAGTCGTGACTTAGGGAGCTTCAATGATAGACATCGAACGACAGAACGGCGAGGCGACGCCGAAGATCTCGGATGACATGCTCATCCTGATCCCGGTCCGCAACCTCGTGCTGTTTCCCGGTACGGTCGTGCCAGTCGCGGTAAACCGCGAACGCTCGCTCGCGGCGGCCCAGGAGGCTGTACGAGCCGAGCGCAAGGTCGGCTTCCTGCTGCAGCACGATCCGGAAGTGCAAACGCCCACGTCCGATGACGTGTACAAGGTCGGTACGGCGGCGAACATCGTGAGGTACGTGACGGGCCACGACGGCACGCACCATCTTGTCGTGCAGGGCGAGCGCCGCTTTCGCGTGCTCGACTTCCAGAGCGGTCTGCCGTTCATGGTGGCGCGCGTCGAGTACATCGCCGATCCGCCGAGCACGAGCGAGATCGAGGCGCGCGCATTGAACGTGAAGCGGCTTTCGGCCGAGGCCATCTCCTTGTTGCCCCAGGCCCCCGCGGAGTTGGCCAACGCCATCCAGGCCGTCGAATCGCCTTCGACGCTCGCCGACCTGGTCGCGAGCTTCATGGACATCAAGGCAAGCGAAAAGCAGCAGTTGCTCGAAACCGTGGAGCTGAAGCTGCGGCTCGATCGAGTAACCGAACTGCTGACGAAGAGGCTCGAGGTGCTCCGTCTGCAGCGCCAGCTCGAAGAGCAGACGCGCGAGGCAATCGATGAGCGCCAGAAAGAGGCCCTCCTTCGCGAGCAGATGCGTCAGATCCGCAAGCAGCTCGGGGAAGAGGGCGAATCGGGCGAGGAAATCGCGGAACTCGCCGAGGCGATCGAGAAAGCCGGCATGCCCGAGGAGGCGCTCGAGCAGGCCAAAAAGGAATTGAAGCGGCTGGAACGAATGGCCGACGCGAGCGCCGAGTACTCGATGCTGCGCACCTGGCTTGACTGGATGATCCAGCTGCCATGGTCGAAGCTGGACAAAGAAGCGATCGATATCGAGAAGGCCCGCCGCGTGCTCGATGAGGATCATTACGGGCTCGAAAAGATCAAACGCCGCATCATCGAGTACCTGGCCGTGCGCAAGCTCAATCCACAGGGCCGCAGCCCCATTCTGTGCTTCGTGGGCCCGCCCGGCGTGGGCAAGACCTCGCTCGGCCAGAGCATCGCGCGAGCGCTAAGCATCAAGTTCGCACGCGTCAGCCTCGGCGGCGTGCACGATGAGGCCGAGATTCGCGGTCACCGCCGTACGTACATTGGAGCGTTGCCCGGCGCCATCGTGCAGGCGATCCGCAAAGCGGGGACGCGCAATCCGGTGCTCATGCTGGATGAGATCGACAAGGTCGGGGTGGGCATTCACGGCGACCCCTCATCGGCGCTGCTCGAAGTGCTCGATCCAGAGCAGAACAACACTTTCCGGGACAACTATCTCGGGCTGCCGTTCGACTTGTCGAAGGTGCTGTTCATCACGACCGCGAACGTACTCGATACGGTCCCCGGACCGCTGCGCGATCGTATGGAGGTCATCGAGCTCACAGGCTATACGGAGGAGGAGAAAGTAGAGATCGCGAAGCGCTATCTCGTCAGGCGGCAGCTTGAAGCCAACGGACTCAAAGCCGAGCAATCCGCCTTGACGGAGGAGGCGCTGCATCGGATCGTGCGTGATTACACTCGAGAAGCGGGCTGTCGCAACCTCGAACGCACCATCGGCGCCGTGCTCCGGCACGTGGCAGTGCGCGTAGCCGAGGGTTCGGTGACTCAGCAGACGATCGAAGCGGCGGATCTGCCGAAGATCCTCGGGGCCCCGCGCTTCGAAAATGAGGTCGCAATGCGCACGAGCGTACCGGGCGTCGCCACCGGTCTCGCATGGACGCCGGTAGGAGGAGACATTCTCTTCATCGAAGCGACGCGCGTACCGGGCAGCGGTAGGCTGATTCTCACCGGTCAACTCGGCGAGGTGATGAAGGAGAGCGCGCAGGCCGCGTTGTCGCTCGTGAAATCCCAGTCGGCGCGCTTCGGTCTCGACCCGGCGACGTTCGACAAGAGCGACATTCACATTCACGTGCCGGCCGGAGCGATCCCGAAGGACGGTCCAAGCGCGGGCGTGGCGATCTTCGCGGCGCTCGTTTCGCTCATCACCGGCAAGACGGTGGGGAACGATCTCGCGATGACCGGCGAGATCAGTCTGCGAGGGCTCGTGCTGCCTATCGGAGGGATCAAGGAAAAGGCCGTCGCAGCGCACCGAGCTGGCATTCGCAAGGTGTTGTTGCCCGCACGCAATCGCAAGGACCTTGAGGATGTCCCCGAGAGCGTGCGTTGCGAGGTTCAGTTCGTGTTTTGTGAACGCGTCGATGACGTGGCGCGCGAAGCGCTCGGCGTCGAATCGAATGTGACGTCCGTTACAGCCGCCGCCTGATCGGCGGCGGCTGTCCTTCCCCACAAGGCGAATGAGACGCGCCGCCCAACAGTGCGGCGGCCCGCGCTCAACTTACCTGCACTTGCAAGCGGCGCCGGGCGTTCTCCCAAC
>DATAFY010000451.1:0-6068 GCA_036257205.1 Steroidobacter sp.
GGCGGGCGGTTGGGCTATCGTCAGGCAGTCTGACGGACGTGAGCTGAGCATCGGGGGAGAGCGCCGTGAAATACCTGCACACGATGGTGCGCGTCGCCGATCTGGCGGCATCCCTTCGGTTCTACTGCGATGCGCTCGGACTGCGCGAGGTCCGCCGCACCGAGAACGAGATGGGTCGCTTTACGCTCGTGTTTCTCGCCGCCCCCGGCGACGAGCAGGCGCAGATCGAGCTGACCTACAACTGGGATCCCGAGGGTTACGGCATTGGCCGCGCCTTTGGCCACCTTGCATATCAGGTGGACGACATCTACGCCGCATGCCGGCGGCTTCAGGAGCATGGCGTCCTTATCAATCGTCCGCCGCGCGATGGCCGAATGGCGTTCGTGCGCTCGCCTGATCGCATCTCGATCGAGCTGCTGCAGAAAGGCGCCGCGCTGCCGCCGCAAGAGCCCTGGGCGTCGATGCCGAACAGCGGTGAATGGTGATCAGGGAGCCTCCTATCGCCAGCGACTAATTGTTTTGTGCTCCCGCGCTGATCCAGGAACGCACTTTGTCGATCGTCGGCTGATCGAGGAATGGCCCGCCGAGCGGCATGCGTGACCCAGTGATCGATGGGTCGCCTTCCAGCTTGCGCACCAAATAGCTTGCATCGGGATCGTTCGGCGCGACGCGCAGCACGGATGATTGTTCGACGCTAGGCACGCTCACGAGCGCTGCAAAGCTCGCAGCGGCAGAGGTGAGGTTCATCGATCCGGGCAGCGCACCGCCCAATCCGTTGTGGCAGCTGGCGCAAATGGGCGAGAAGATTGCGCTCTGCAATTCGGTGAGCGTTGCGGCAGGGACCGGAGGCGGCGGCGGCATGATCTGTCCGCGCAAGGCGCCGTCTGGATTCGCCGGGGTGTGGACGTCGACATACCAGCCGTTCGCGTCGAAATCGGCCCGGTCGGCGACGGTGATAGGCTGCAGTTCCGCCGCCCAGTGCCCAAGCGCCGCGGGATCCTTCGCGAGCGTGATGAACGGCGTGGGGTTGTTCGCGCCTGCGGCGGCCTTGTGGACATGCGCGGCCGTTGCATCATCCACGCCGAGCGCATTGAGGTGCACGGTGGCAACCCCCGCTAGTGCATCGAGCGTCGTCGCCGCCGCGCCGGAAGCGCTTGTCGCGACAGGAGGCGAGACGGACGCGCCGTCCATCGGCGTGATCACGACGTCGATGTTGTCTGGCTGCAGTTGACCGCGGATCTCGCCATCCGGGTAAGCCGCCGAGTGCACGTTGACGTAGAGCTTGCCCAGAACCAGCTCGTTCATTTGCTCAGCGGTGAGCACAACGCCTGCCTGCGGCTCCCAGCGATTCGGATCCGCGCTGTTCTGTACGAAATTCACGATGACGGGGCCCGACGTGCCCGCGTACCCGTCATGAATATGTGCGAGCGTGCTGGCCACGCCTGAAACGGTCACGCCGCCGCTGATTGCGCCGGTGATCAGATCGAAAGTCAGGTCCCCCGCGCCGCTTGCGCTTGAGTTCGGCCTTGGAAAGATTTCAGCCGGTGAGAGCGCGACGTTGATCGTTGGATGGTTGTTTACCGTGACGCTTACAGCCTGCGATGCGACAGTGACGTTGGCTGCGTCGGTGACCTGCGCCGTGAGCGAGTGCGCGCCATCGCTCACCGCAGAGGTATCCCACGCGAAAGTGTAGGGTGCGGCGACCGCCGTTCCAACGACCGCCCCGTCCACCAGGAATTCGACGCGCATGACGCCTGTAAGAGCGGTCACGTTCGCAGTGAGCGTCACGGTGCGGTTGAGTGCGCCGCCCGTCGGCGCGCTGAGCGTGATCGTGGGCGGGATGCCAGCAGGCGGCGGAGGATTTGTTGTTCCATCATCGCCTCCGTAGCCTCCGCCGCCGCCGCAGCCCGCGAGCAACCCGAGTGAAAGCGCAGCGCACAACCATAACGACCGTATCCCCGGGAAGTTCGCAGCCATGGTCCGCCTCGCATCGTTGAAAGCGGAAAATGAGTGCCGGCCGCGGCGTAAACGGTTCAGGTCGCGGCGAAAAAGTCCTCACGCTAAGAACCGCGCTTCGCCGGCTTCGGCACATACCGCGGCGCTTATCTCACGCTGCGGCGTTGCGCCGCCGTAATCGAGGAGCGAACTTCGGCGCTGGTGCGTTCAACACGTCGTCCATCGATGCACTTGCGCAGCTGCATATCAGAGGAGTTCATGTGTTGCAGAGCGTCCGCGGCGGTGGTTTGTGCGGCGCATGTCTGCTGATCGGCGCCTGCGCCGGCGACGGCTCCGGACTGGACGAGAACGGTCGGCCGGTCGCTGAGA
The DNA here is from genome assembly GCA_036257205.1 of Steroidobacter sp. Taxonomy (GTDB): domain Bacteria; phylum Pseudomonadota; class Gammaproteobacteria; order Steroidobacterales; family Steroidobacteraceae; genus Steroidobacter. The sequence continues at coordinate 2,326 of DATAFY010000451.1, forward strand.
GCGCGCCCACGCTGGAACCGACCCTGGCGTCCATACAGAGCAACGTGTTCACGCCGCTTTGCACCACGTGTCACGCAGGCGCAGCCGCCCCGCTCGGATTGCGGCTCGATGAGGGGGCGGCATACGCCATGCTCGTCAATGCGCCGAGTGTGGAGAACCCGTCGCTGATGCGCGTGACCCCCGGGAATCCCGACGCGAGCTACCTAGTTCAGAAAGTCGAAGGCACGGCCGGCGTAGGCGGTCGCATGCCGCTCAACGGCCCGCCTCTGTCCTCTGAAGTCATTGCGGTGATTCGGCAATGGATCCTCGACGGCGCCATGGCGGACGCCGCAGCGGACGCGACGACGTCCGCGAAGCTCGAGGCGGTGTGGCCCATGAGCGATGCGTCCTTGCCATCGCCGCCGTCGGAAATCGTGCTTAGCGCGAGTGCGGAGCTCGACGTCTCGCTGCTGGGCGCCGGCGTGATCACGTTGCGAGCGAGCGGCGGCGACGCCGATTTTCTCGACGGCGATGAACGCGACATGGCGCTGCGCGTCCAGCTGCGTTCGATCAATCCCACCGTCTTTGCGGCAACGCCTGGGCCGACACAGTGGTCCGCCGACGTTTACGAACTGCGTGTGAGCGGCGGCGCCCCGGTGGCTCTGGCGGATCTGTCCGCGCGGCCGGTGGACGGCGACAGAGACGGCGCGCCCGGCGGCGATTTCATCATGCGCTTCAAAGTGGAGACGACGAGATGAACCTGCGATGCGCCCTCGTGTGCATCGGAGCGCTGGCGTTTCTCAGCTCGGCCGCGACGCACGCCGAGCCGTACTTCGCCGTGCGTGAGGGTCTGAAATGCGTAAGCTGCCACGTGAGCACGAGCGGCGGCGGCCTGCGCAACGCGTTCGGCGCGACGTGGGGTCAAACAGCATTGCCTGAGCGGCGCATTGAGACGCCGGGCCTCGAGATCTGGACCGGCGCGGTCAATCGTTATGTGTTGCTCGGCGCCAATCTGCGCGATGGCTATACCTATACGGATGTGCCGCATACGCAGGCGCAGTCCGCGTTCGCCGTTGAAGAACTGCGGGCTTATCTGGGCCTCGCGCTCGTACCGGACCGCGTTCTGCTGTATGTCGACCAACGGGTCGCGCCCGGCGCCAGTACGAATCTGGAAGCCTATGCTCGTTATACGACCGCTGATCAGCGCTGGTCGATCAGAGCCGGTCAGATGTATTTGCCGTACGGATGGCGCCTCGAAGACGACTCCGCATTCATCAGACAGGTCACCGGCGTCAATTTCGCAACGCCGGACAACGGCATTGAGGTCGGTTTCGAAACGGCGCAGTGGTCGGCGCAGCTCGCGGTCATGAACGGCACGGCGGGTGGACCGGAAACAGACAAAGGCAAACAAATGAGTCTGCGGGCTGAGCATATCCGTCCTGGTTGGCGCTTCGGGGCGAGCTTCAACTTCAACGATGCGGATGCCGGCGACCGGCAGATGCAGGGCCTCTTTGCGGGACTGCGTACGGGACCCATCGCGTGGCTGGCAGAAGCCGACTACATCGACGACGACAGCTTCCCAACCGGCACGCGGCATCTTTGGGCGGGTTTGCTCGAAGCAAACTGGGCATTCCGCAAGGGCCACAACCTAAAGCTCACGGCCGAGTATTTCGATCCGGACGAGGACGTCGATGAAGACGAGCAGAACCGCTTCAGTCTGGTGTGGGAGTACGTCCCGATTCAGTTCTTCCAACTGCGCGCAGGCGCTCGCATCTACGACGGCATTCCACAAAACGATCTGCAGAACCGTCAGACATACTTCCTGGGCGTGAATGCGTTCTTCTAGCCCGACGTGAGGCGGCAGGGCCCACGGACGACGCACCACGTAGAATAAGCGCTCAACCGTGCGGGCGAGAAGGCGGCGGTCCTGCTGAAAGAAGCCGGGCACGGTGGCCGGGCTTCTCGTTCAGAGCCACTCGCCACGTCCTTCGGCCGCCGCAGCCAACCCGCGCTGACTTAGGAGCGCGATACCCTGGATTCAATGACCCGAACAGCATGCGGACGGCTACGTCTTCCGCAATTTGCGATCGTCGAGGTCGAGCGAGCGGCCGATGATCTCTCGCATGATCTCGTTGCTGCCCGCGAGGATGCGGCTGATCCGCGCGCTCGTGTACATGCGCGAGATGGGATATTCGTCCATGTACCCCGCGCCGCCGTGCAGCTGCACGCACTCATCGACGACGCGTCCTTCGAGCTCCGTCGACAGCAGCTTCGCCTCGGCGGCCGTCACGCTGTCTAGGCGGCCGGCGTTGTGCTCGAGAACGCACTGATCGATGAAGCACTGCATTGCGTCAATTTGCGCGCGCATGTCCGCCATCTTGAAACGCGAGTTTTGGAAGGCGCCGATCGGCTGACCGAAGGCTTTGCGCTCCTTGATGAATTCAAGCGTGAGATCGAACGCGACCTGGCAGAGCGTCACCGCCCCCGCCGCCGTGATCAGGCGCTCCTCGGCGAGAAAATGCGTGAGGATATGAAAGCCCTTGCCAGGGTCGCCGAGGACGTTGTGCTTGGGGACTTTCACATCCGTAAAAAACAACTCAGAGGTGTCCTGCGCCTTCAGTCCCATCTTCCTGAGATTACGTCCGCGCTTGAAGCCTTCCATCCCGCGCTCGACGATGAACAGCCCGAGTCCGTGCGGTCGGTTCGGATCGGTGCGCGCGACGACGATGAACACATCGCCGATCTGACCGTTGGAAATGTAAGTCTTGGATCCATTGAGCAGCCAGTAATCCCCCTTGTCCTCGGCGCGCGTCTTGATCCCGGAGAGATCGCTGCCCGCGCCCGGCTCCGTCATGGCGATGCCGAGAATGGCCTCCCCGCTCGCGCATTTCGGCAGCAGGCGAGCCTTCTGTTCTTCCGTCCCCAGATGGCCGATGTATGGGGCGACTAGACGTGAATGCAGCGCCATGAAGAAGCCGCTTTCGCCGTATCGGCCGTTCTCCTCGATCAGAATTTGCTCGTAGCGAAAATCTCGCACGCCTGAGCCGCCGTACTGCGGGTCCGCCCACATGAGGAGAAATCCCTGTTCCCCGGCCTTGCGAAACGCCTCGCGATCGACGAACCCCTGCTCGCGCCAGCGCTCGGCGTGCGGGCCGATCTCGTTATGGAAGAAACGACGTGCGGATTCGCGGAACTGCTCGTGCTCGGGTTCGAAGATGGTGCGGTGCATAGGACCTCTGTTTCTTGAACGGAGTCAGGAATCGCTTAACGGGTCGTCGACCCGCTTGCGCTTCAAAGCCTTTCAACGATGGTGACGTTGGCGAGACCCCCGCCTTCGCACATGGTCTGCAGGCCATAGCGTTTGTTGCGTTGCTTCAGCGCATACACGAGCGTAGTCATCAGCTTGGCGCCCGAGGCGCCGAGCGGATGGCCAAGCGCGATCGCACCGCCGTTCACGTTGAGTTTCGCCGGATCCGCGCCGGTCTCCCTGATCCACGCGACCGGGACGGAGGCGAACGCTTCGTTCACTTCGAACAGGTCGATGTCCTCGATTTTCATTCCCGACTTCTGCAGCGCGCGTCGCGTCGCCGGGATCGGCGCTTCGAGCATGATCACCGGATCGTGGCCGATAACCGTCATGTGATGAATGCGGGCCAGGGGCGGTGCGCCGAGCGTCTTCAAACCTTTTTCGTTCACGATCATGACGCCTGCTGCGCCATCGCAGATCTGACTCGAGCTCGCTGCGGTGATGCGGCCGTCTTCCT
>DATAFY010000486.1:0-6723 GCA_036257205.1 Steroidobacter sp.
TCTGGCGTTGTCGTTCGACGAGCATAAGAAGAACAGACGCAATAAGGTGGCCTCGCTGCCCAGTGTATGGATCGGATCCTGCTCCGATGCTGGAAAACATGTCGCCCGGAAGACGCTGTCATTGGTCGTGTTCGACGCACCTTGCTTGTTTCGCGAGTCGAGTGTCCGGGCTCTAGAGCGGGCAGGCATTCCTTGGCGGCTTGGCCTGACGACTCCCAGCCTTGGCGGCGTCTGGGCGGGCGTGCGCGCTGGACTCGGCGTTTCAGCCAGGACGCCGATCGGCGTACCTTCGTATTTGGCCATTCTCCAAGCCGACTGCAAGCTGCCCAAGCTGCCGCCAGTCGACCTTCTCATCCATTGCGCCGATGAGCCGAGGCCGGCGGTCAAAGAGCTGCGGGACATGCTCTATGACGCTGCAGCGACTAAGTGTCGCGAGCTCGTTGGAATGAAAGTCGGTGGACGCCTATCGAAGCACGCTGCGCATTCACGTGCAGCTCAGGCTACGAGCAGTAAGCGTGTTGTCTAACGATGATTCGTTATGGCCAGCATACACGCGCTCCAATGCGGCGTTCGCTGAAGCGCCGGAACGCTTGCAGCCCGATCGCGCCGCTCTATATTGGTCGCGCTTCGACCTTCTTGCCCCGCTTGAGACCAGGGTCGATACACCATAAGAATCGTGACACGAAGCATGCGCGATCAAACCGCGCACGACATCCATCGATCCGGTACAAAAAAACACATTCGCTCAAAGGCGCTTCGACTTCCACGAGCGCTTGGTTGAGTGTTCGTCGCGTGCGATCTGTATGGAAGGGTGCTCGGCGACGTCCTTGGGCGATGGCTTCGGAGAGGTGCGTCGTTTGACAGCTGCTTTTCTTGCGAATCCGTGAATTCGTCTCTGGCCCGGGCTCGAGGTTTGTTACAGCGTTCATAGCATCTTCCGTGTTCATGTACGACTACGAACTATGAGCGCCCGCCCCGATCCGCAGTCCTCTGCCGCGCTGACCGCAACCTCGCTCGAGGACAAGTACACGCTTGAGCGCGGCCGCGTCTATATCAGCGGCATTCAGGCGCTCGTGCGACTGCCGCTTATGCAGAAGCAGCGCGACCAGCGCGCCGGGTTGAACACAGCAGGTTACATCTCGGGGTATCGCGGCTCGCCGCTCGCAGGCCTGGATCTCGCGCTCGGCAAAGCGAAGAAGCACCTGGCCAGTCATGACATCGTATTCCAGCCGGGTGTGAACGAGGAACTTGCAGCGGACGCGGTCTGGGGAACGCAGCAAATCAACCTTTTTCAAAACGCTCGACGCGACGGGGTGTTCGGTATGTGGTACGGCAAGGGACCGGGCGTCGATCGCTCGGCCGACGCCCTCAAGCACGCCAATGCCGCGGGTACAGCTCGCCATGGCGGGGTCTTGATGCTCGCGGGCGACGATCACGCATGCAAGTCCTCGTCGCTCCCCCATCAGTCCGAACACTTGTTGATCGCCTGCGGCATTCCCATCCTGTTTCCCTCCAACGTGCAGGAGTACCTGGATTACGGTCTGCACGGGTGGGCGCTGAGCCGGTATTCCGGGCTATGGGCGGCCATGAAATGCGTGACCGATGTGGTCGAATCAGCGTGTCCGGTAGAAGTGGATCCGGATCGTGTAACGAACGTGGTCCCGATGGATTTCTCCATGCCCGAAGGCGGCCTGAACATCCGGTGGCCCGATCCGCCGCTCGAGCAGGAAGCGCGCATGCTGAATCACAAATGGTATGCGGCGCTCGCGTACGTTCGGGCGAACAGGCTCAATCGCCTCATTTTCGATTCTCCTCACGCCCGCTTCGGGATCATGACGGCTGGAAAGGCCTATCTGGATACGCGGCAGGCCCTTGCCGATCTCGGCCTCGACGAAGCGACCTGCCGGCGCATCGGTCTGCGGCTGATCAAGGTCGGGTGCGTGTGGCCGCTCGATGCGCAGGACGCGCGCGCCTTCGCGACCGGACTCGAGGAGATTCTGGTCATAGAGGAGAAGCGCCAGATTATGGAATACGCGCTCAAGGAGGAGCTCTACAACTGGCGTGACGATGTGCGGCCGCGCATCTACGGCAAGTTCGATGAACGCGAGAACGGCGGCGGCGAGTGGTCCCTGCCCCGCGATCCACCCCTGCTGCCCATGCCATATGAGTTATCGCCCGCGATCATCGCCAAAGCCATAGCAGCGCGCCTGCAGCGGTTCGATCTGCCGGAAGACGTGCGCAAGCGCATGGCCGCACGCGTGGAGGTCATTGAGGGCAAGGAACGCGAGTCCAAGAAGACGCGCCTGATCGCCGAGCGCAAACCCTGGTTCTGCTCCGGCTGCCCGCACAACACCTCCACGAAGACTCCGCCAGGGTCGCGCGCACTAGCCGGCATTGGATGCCACTATCTCGTGATGGGCATGGAGCGCAACACCGAGACGTTTACCCAGATGGGAGGCGAAGGAGCGCCTTGGCTCGGGCAGATGCATTTCTCGGGCGACAAGCACGTATTCGTAAATCTCGGCGATGGCACGTACTTCCACTCTGGACTGCTGGCGATCCGCGCCGCGATTGCGGCAAAAGCGAACGTCACGTATCGCATTCTTTACAACGACGCAGTCGCGATGACGGGCGGCCAGCCGATCGACGGCTCGCTCACTCCGCAGCAGATCGCCCAGCAAGTGGCGGCAGAGGGGGCCAGCAGAGTCACACTGGTAAGCGATGAGCCTCAGAAATACGCATCACGCGTCGGCCTGCCCGACGATGTTACGGTGCATCACCGCGATGAGATGGACGCGCTGCAACGGGAACTCCGCGATGCGTCCGGGGTGACGGTCCTCATCTACGAACAGACATGCGCAACCGAGAAGCGCCGCCGCCGCAAGCGCGGCCGCCTAGCCGACGTCCCACGGCGCACGTTCATCAACGACGCTGTGTGCGAAGGCTGCGGCGACTGCTCGGCAGCGTCGAACTGCCTATCGATCGAACCGCTCGAGACGCCGCTCGGGACGAAGCGAAAGATCAATCAGTCCTCGTGCAATAAGGATTTCTCGTGCGTGAAGGGCTTCTGTCCGAGCTTCGTCACCGCCGAAGGCGCGCACGTGAAGAAGGCGGCCCCGGGCAACGGACCCGCCAGCGACAACTTGACGGCCCCTTCGCTACCCTCGCTTGAACGGCCCTACCGCGTCATCGTGACCGGCATCGGCGGCACTGGCGTCGTCACGGTCGGCGCCCTGCTCGGCACGGCGGCGCACCTCGAAGGCAAGAGCGCGACGGTGCTCGACGTGACGGGACTCGCCCAGAAGGGCGGCTCCGTGTACAGCCACGTGCAGATCGCCCAGGACGCGAAGCAGATTCATGCGACGCGAATCCCGACCGGAGAAGCGCATCTGCTCATGGGAGGCGACGCTATCGTCTCTGCGTCCAGCGAGGCGCTATCGCGAACCCGGCGCGGCCTCACGCGTGCGGTCGTGAACAGCGCGAAGACGCCGACGGCCGACTTTATCCTGAACCGCAACTGGAAGTTCCCGGGCGCCGAGACTCAACACGACATCCGCTCAAGCGTCGGGGACGACTGCGAATTCATCGACGCCACCGCGATTGCCGCAGAAGTGCTCGGCGATGTCATTTATGCGAACCCGCTCCTGCTCGGCTATGCCTGGCAGAAGGGCTGGATTCCATTATCGCGGGAGGCCCTGCTCCGAGCGATCGAGCTCAACGCGGTCTCAGTGGAGAAAAACGCACAGGCGTTCGAATGGGGTCGTTACGCAGCAGTTCACGGCGAGGCGGCCATTCGCACGCCTAAGACCGCCTCCACGCCCGAAACTCTCGACGCACTCATCCAGCATCGCGCGCAGCTGCTGACGCGGTACCAGAATGGGTCGTATGCCGCGCGATACCGCAAAGTAGTAGAGCAAGTGCGCGCAACAGAACGCCCATTGCGGAGCGGCTCGCTCCCGCTCACCGAGACGGTCGCCAAGAATCTGGCGAAACTCATGGCGTACAAAGATGAGTACGAAGTTGCGCGGCTCTACAGCGATCCGGTCTTTCTCCAGAAGCTTCGCAGCGAGTTCGACGGCGAACCGGGCAAAGACTATCAACTGACGTTCCATCTCGCGCCGTCGCTCTTCGCGCGGCGCGACGTTGATGGTCGCCCGATCAAGAGTGCTTATGGGCCATGGATGCTGACGGCGTTTCGCGCGTTAGCGAAACTAAAAGGCTTGCGCGGGACCGCGTTCGATCCGTTCGGACGCACCGAGGAGCGTGTGACGGAGCGCCGCCTGATCCGCGACTATCTTGCCCTGATCGATGAGTTCTGCACGACGCTCACCGCTGACAACTTGGCGACAGCGATCGAACTCGCACGACTGCCCGAGCAAATACGCGGGTTCGGACATGTGAAGGAGCGAGGCGTCATCGCAATGGAAAAACGTCGATCAGAACTGTTGGCGCAATACCGCGAAGCGCACGCACGGCCGACACGCATCGCGACGGGGCAGAATGTCGCTCCTGGCCAATACCTTCCCGTTGGGCTCGCAACGCGCCGGAAAGCTTGCAGGAGTTGCGCGCCTGATGCCGCAGAAGAGCCGTGAACTGGTGTCGAAGCTCGCCGCTGCGGGACCGATATCGCGTAATCTGCGCGTTTTCCCACCTGCGCGCGAAGCCGCTTCGGCATGGTACCGAGTTCTGAGCGCTGGTCAGATTTCACCTGTTCGCACGCACTCCGATCCGGCTAGCAGCCGCTGCCTCCTTCGGTGCGCGATGCGCGAGCCGCGTATTGCGCAAGCCCCTTTTGCGCGAGCCACGCACGATCGTAGAGCCGCGATAGGTACTTTGCGCCGCCGTCGCAGAGTACGGTGACCACTATGTGATTCGGTCCGAGCTCGCGAGCGACGCGCACGGCAGCGGCGACGTTCACGCCGCTCGTCCCGCCGAGGAAGAGGCCTTCCTCGTGCAGCAAGCGGAACACGGTGTGCACGATTTCGGCGTCTTCGAGTTGCACGGCGTCATCGATGGGTGATCCCTGGAGGTTCGAAGTCACGCGGCCGATGCCGATGCCCTCCGTCGCGACGCTTGAACCCTCCGATAGGAGAGCGCCGGTTTTGACCCAGTGATAAAGCGCACTGCCCATCGGATCGGCCAGCACGCACCGGACCCGCTGATTGCGTTCCTTGAGGTAGCGCGAAACCCCACCCAACGTGCCGCCGGTGCCGGTGGCGCAGACGAACGCGGAAATCCTGCGCTCGGTCTGCTCCCACACCTCCGGACCGGTGGTCGCGTAATGCGCATCGCGATTTGCCGTATTGTCGAACTGGTTGCCCCAGAGCGCGTTCGGCGTCTGTGCGGCGATGCGCGCCGCGATCTTCTGGTAGTGATTCGGGTCGCTGTAGGGCACTGTCTTCACGACATGAACGTCTGCACCTAGGGTGCGCAGCAACACTATTTTTTCTGGCGACTGGTTGTCCGGCATCACGATCACGCAGCGATAGCCGCGCTCGTTGCAAAGGTGCACGAAGCCGATGCCAGTGTTGCCGGCGGTGCCTTCGACGAGCACACCGCCCGGAGAGATAAGCCCCTGACGCTCGGCGGCGTCGAGAATCCCCTTGGCAGCCCGGTCTTTGACCGAACCGCCGGGATTCAGGAACTCGGCTTTACCGAGGATCTCGCAGCGCGTCTCCTCACTGAACTTCGCGAGCCGGATTAGAGGTGTGTTTCCGACGGAGCCTGAGAAGCCCGCTGCGACACGCATGGGTGCGATTAGCGCACGAATTAATGGCGAGGTTGCGACACGATCCGTAAGTAGGGCTTGAGCGCCTTCCAACCCTGCGGGAACTTCGTCTTTGCCTGCTCATCGGAGACCGAGGGCGGAATGATTACGTCCTCACCCTCTTTCCAATTCACGGGCGTGGCGACGGTGTGCTTCGCGGTGATCTGACAGGAATCGAGTAGTCGCAGCACTTCGTCGAAATTGCGACCCGTACTCATTGGGTAGGTTAGCGTCGCCTTGATCTTCTTGTCCGGCCCGATCACGAAGACCGAGCGAACCGTGGCGTTATCCACCGGTGTGCGTCCCTCCGACGTGCTGCCGGCATCGGAGGGCAGCATGTCGTACATCTTCGCGACTTTCAGATCAAAATCCCCGATCAATGGATAGTTGACCGCATGACCTTGCGTCTCCTCGATGTCCTTCATCCATTTCTGGTGGCTGCCAACTGGATCCACGCTGAGGCCGATAATCTTGCAGTTGCGCTTTGCGAACTCCGGCTTCAGCCCAGCCATGTAGCCGAGCTCGGTTGTACATACCGGCGTGAAGTCCTTGGGATGAGAGAACAGGATGCACCAGCTGTCGCCTATCCATTCATGGAAGCGGATGCGGCCTTGGGTGGTTTCCTGTTCGAAATCCGGGGCGGTATCGCCGAGTCTCAATGCCATGGCTGCTCCCTCCTCTCGCTGTTCCTGATAGATGTGGATTGTCCCGACGGGCGAGCGAGGTTGGATCTTAGTCCTCAGGCCGGAGTCTGCAAGACCGGGCGTCATCACGGCGGGCATGCGATGCGCCTCCAAGGTGTGCAGACCGAAGGGACAGCAGGTCGTTTACCGTTGCATGTCATATGCAACCGGACAGCTTGTGAGCCCGCGAGACAGCGGTCAGCGAGAAGTCAGCGGATGAGCGGTTCAGAGAATCCCGACAAGCCAGTTTGGCCATCAGGGATCGGGCGAATA
>DATAFY010000583.1:0-2767 GCA_036257205.1 Steroidobacter sp.
GTCTCGAACTCTTCAACACGCTGCAGAACCGCGGCGTGCCGAGCAAGCTGGTCTACTTTCCCGATGAGAACCACTGGATTCTGAAACCGCAGAACTCATTGTTCTGGTACGACACGAAGCGGCGGTGGCTCGAGCAGTACGTCAAACCGGGCCCGAGCGAAGCGCTCGGTTCGCAGCAAAGCACGCAGTAGCGGCAACGAGCATAGCGCAGAAGGTGCGCGCAAATTTGACGTTGGAGCGCGAGACGGAGCGCCAAACAGCCGACAAAGGCGTCGAGGCTTCACCGCGACGATAAGAATCGTATTTCCCTGTTCTAGACAGTATGCGCGCCTCTTCACGATCCGCGAGAGCGCAGCGGTCGTGTGCAGGTCGTCGCGCTAGATGAAATCGCGGCGGCGCCTCTCACCAGCTGCAGGCCAGCAGTTCGGCCGCGCCGCCTAGCAGCGCGCTGCACGAGCAGACGCCCGCTACACCATCGAGCGCACCGATGGGCAATTGCGCGTCACCGGACCCGGTGTGAGCATCGTGAGCGCATCGGCTACGCCAGGCGAACTCTCCAGCGGCGCCGCTCGAACGAGCGAACCCATCGTGTGCGAAGGTCAGCGCATGGTGCACATGGACGACCGCGAGATCGAGGCCGACGGCGACGCCGTCATCGTGCGCGATGGATGTGAGATGTTCATCACCAACAGCCGCATCGTCGCGTCGGGGACTGCGGTCACCGTACGCAACGGCGATGGCCCACATCTCGAACAGCCATGTCCAAGGCGCAACAGGCTCCTTCGACGCGGACGCCCATTCAAAGATGTACGTGCGCGGCTCCCATTCCAAGGGCTCGCCCGCCGCGATGAACTCGCGCTAGTTCAGGACCAAGGTGGAAATCGCTGGAGATAGCGGCTCGTCACGGCGAACGCTGCGCTGCCAACGCAACTGCTCCCCACCCGCAAGTCACGGCTCGCTCCTCGCCATCTTGCGCGGGCTGCCGCTGCTCGGCAACCTTCCGCGCGTGAGCAACAGGTCGCGCATCGTCGGTCTCGTTCTGCTGGTCGTCTTTGCGACGTGGTGGAGCGTTCGCGGTTGCACGCGCCAGCCCGAGGTCCGACAGTCCCAGCCGACTGTCGCGCGCGAAACATTTCGGTTCGATCGACCCGTGCAAGTGGAAGTCATCGCCACCCGACTTCCCAACGGAGCCGCCGCAGAGACGGATTGGCTTGAGCTCGAACTGCGCCGAGCGCTGCTGCGCCCTGCGCTGCGGATCGCGCCTGCAGGTCAAGGCGACTCTGCGCGCGAGGCGTTCTTGCTGCGCATCGCAGTTGCCCCGGACTTCCGGCAAGTCTCACTCGCCCTCGTCGCGCCTGATCAGATTCTTGAGCGCGAACAAACGATCTTGTTCAAAGATTCGGCGCGCTCGGCGATCGCGCGCTCGCTCGCGGCCGAAATTCCGAAGTTCCTCGGCGCCCCGACGCCCGCGGATGCAAGCGTCTTGCCGGGCCTGGACGACCCCAACGGGTACGAAATCTACACGCGCGCCGCCGTCGATCTGCTCGGCGCTGACGGCGCCGGCTTCACGCAGCCGCCCGCGGAGCCGTCTCTTACGCGCACTGTAGAACGTCTGGAGGCGTTGACGCGGTCTCGGCCGCGCTTTGCACGTGCGTGGGCTTTGTTGGCGCTCGCGTATCTCGGCCTTGGCGGCGAGGACGAAATTTCGCTGACGGAACTTGCCAAGGAGAGCGCCGAGCGGGCTGCGGCGCTCGATGGGACGATCGCCGACGCCCACGCCGCGCTCGGACTTGCGGCGCTGCGCAGAAACGAATGGACGGCAGCGCACGAACAGCTTCGGACTGCTCTGATGATCGATCCCCACAGCGCGCCTGCGCTGGAAGGGCTTGCATGCCTGTTCACCGACGCGGGCCTTTACCGGACCGCCCGCACGTTCGCCTCGCGCGCCGTTGCATTGCAGCCGCGCAGCTTGGGCGCAAATGAATATCTCGCGTATGCCTCAGAGGGCGCACCGGTCGAGACTGCGCCGCACAGCGCCGCTGCGCAGATCCTCGCCTTGAGGACGCTGCTCAACGGCGATGCGCCGGGCGCTGCGCACGCCTTGAGGGACGCTCTGCGTCCGGCCCAATTCGATCTATGGGCGCAGCCGCTGCTGCTTGCCATCGGCGACGCTCGCCGTACGCCCGCCGCGCTGCGGGCCATTACGCGCGCTGCGAGCGACGGCCAGATCGCTCCCTACACAGAGATCGTCTGCGGCGCGGGTCTGAGGCAGGCGGACTTCGTCCTCAACCGAATCGCGCGCCTGCAAAGGAAAGGGGTTCAAGCGCCGCTGCGAATCCTGTGGCTGCCGCAGACCGCCTTCTTGCGGCGCCACGCACGCTTCAAGGATGTGATCGGCGCGTCGGGTCTGTCGGCGTTCTGGCAGGAAAACGGCTTACCGGACGTCTGTGCGAGCGAGTCTGCGGTCTACGGGTGCGCCATGAAGGAAGCGAAGAATCGCTGAACTCGAGTTCCACGCTGCTTCATCGCCTGCTTCACGAAACACCCGCCGACCGCCCTGCGCTGGCGCGCTATGCGGCGTCCGCCTTTGCCGTTCACTCAGTAAACATACTCGAGCTGCACCCAGAATTTTGCGGTGTCGGAGAGCAGCCGCTCAGCGCCATAGTCCGCATATTTCACAAGCGCCGTGAAGCGGTTCCGCTTCATCTGCAGCTGCGCATCGATTTCATCGCCGTAGTCCAGCGAGCCGCGTTCGGCCGTGTAGACG
>DATAFY010000266.1:0-4813 GCA_036257205.1 Steroidobacter sp.
GAGTTTCGCCGCTTGAACTGTGAATCAGGCAAGGAGCATGCGCCATGGACGACAGCCAATTCGAGCCGCCCACGGATCCGACTTTGCGTCGCTACAGCCTGGCGCAGCGGCTGACCTGGCATCAGGCGCGCACATACACGATCCAACGCTTCACCGCGCTCTCCCGTCACCAGCTCGCATTACTACGCAAGCGCTGGGCCGTACCTGGCGATCTGCGCCGTCGCGGGCCTCACCCGAAATCCTTATACCTGCTCTTGCGTTCACCGAACTTCCGTCTGGAAGCTGCCTGCGCCGCCGTGGTCTGTGAAATGTTGGGCGCGGTTCCGGGCAGAGCCGCTGCGCTTGATCGGCGCAAGTTCTATTCGCTTCAGGTCGGTGAACGTCTCTGCGCCGCCTATGAGGCGCTGCGAGGCTACATTCCCGATGCTCGCCTTGAGTTCGAGCACCTGCTCTTACTCGTTCTCGCACTCGCTGATGGGCGCGAGTTCGCGTTAGGCGCCTGCATCGAGTGCGGCGCGGCCGTCCTGATCGATTTGCTATCCGTGCACAATCAGCGATGCACACTGTGCTCCCGCGACAAACACGGGGTGCGCGCAGCCGCCCTGTCGCACACGGCGAACCTTAGCTGAGCCAACCAATTCGATTGCCTTGGCATCAATGGCGCTTCTGGAGGGGCAATGGTTTCTCGGCCGTGACCAGGTGTGCTGGCGCATCGAATCTGACTCGGCCATCGTCGGCGACATATGAGCCAAGCACGTCTTCCGCCTCTTCAAGAATGCGGCTGATCTGCTCCTCGGTGAGATCCACTCCCATGACCGGGAGCCAGCCCCTCAAATCGGCCTCCACCATCACCCGAATGCTGGGAAACTGCGCAACGCCCTTGAGCGTGCTGATGGCGACCGAAGCGGCGCCGGCCACCTTGAAAAGGCAGGTCAGGCGTTCTCGATCTCCCAGCACGAACGGGGCGCGCAGCGCCTCGGCAGCGCGTGCGCCGGCGAGCCGCTCAACGAGGGCGATTTCGGCCGCGTACGCTGGGATGTTCTGGACGGCGTCCCAAACCGCGACGACCAAACGTCCGTTCGGCTTCAGAACGCGGAGCATCTCATGAACTGCCCTGCCGCAATCCATGAACATGAGGCCAAACTGGCTCACGACAGCGTCGAAAGACGCATCGGAAAACGGCATTGATTCAGCCGCACCCTGTCGCCAGTCCACTAAGGGCGACAGATCCTTGGCCACCGCCAGCATTCCGGCGCTAGGGTCCAGTCCGACGACGTACCCTGTTGGACCCGTTCGCAGGCGCGCTTCACGAGCCAGTACTCCGGTACCGCACGCGACGTCCAGCACGCTTTGACCAGCCGCCAGGTTTGCGGCGTCGAGGACTTTCGATGCCCATTGTCCGAATAGCGCGGGCACGAAGAGCGCCTCGTAGGTTTTCGCCGCTGCGAGTTGAGCATCGAAACCGTTACTCATGTCCCCCTCCTGCTTCGCAATGCACAAGGCCGTGCATAAGCCGCGAGCTGGTTTCCAGTCGAATTGGGGCGCAATCGGCCCTGAAAGCGACGCACCCTAAATATCGAAGTAGAGATGGAACTCCCATGGATGCGGGCGCAGTCGCACCGGATCGATTTCGCGCTCGCGTTTGTACGCGATCCAGATGTCGATTACGTCGTGGGTAAATACGTCGCCTCGCGTGAGGAACTCGTGATCCTCCTCGAGTGCGCGCAATGACGCTTCGAGTGAGCCAGGCACCTGCGGCACGCTCCTCGCCTGCTCTGGCGGCAGATCATAGATGTTCTTGTCGAGCGGCTCTCCCGGATCGATGCGATGTTCGATGCCGTCCAGGCCGGCCATCAGCATGGCCGCGAACGCGAGATAGGCGTTCGCCGACGGGTCCGGGCAACGAAACTCCACGCGTTTCGCGCTCGGCGAGTCCGAGTACATCGGAATTCGGGCAGCCGCTGAGCGATTGCGTTGCGACATCGCGAGATTGACGGGCGCTTCGTATCCCGGAACGAGACGCTTGTAGGAGTTGGTCGTCGGCGCACAGAACGCCATGAGCGCAGGGGCGTGCTTGAGCAGACCGCCCGTGTACCACTGGCACAGCTGCGAAGTGAGGGCATAACCAGAAGACTCGAAGAAGAGGTTCTTGCCCTCCTTCCACAGGCTCTGGTGGCAGTGCATGCCGCTCGCGTTGTCCCCAAAAATGGGCTTAGGCATGAAGGTCGCCACCTTGCCGCGCCGACGCGCGGCGTTTTTCGCGGCGTATTTGTAGATCATCACGTTGTCCGCCATGCGCAAGAGGGGCGCGAAACGCATGTCGATTTCGTTTTGCCCGGCCGTCGCGACTTCGTGATGGTGTACTTCCACCTGGATGCCGGCGTCCATCAGAGCGAGCACGATCTCCGAGCGGATGTCCTGCAGCGTGTCGTGCGGCGGCACGGGGAAATAGCCTTCCTTGTGGCGCAACTTGTAGCCGAGATTGCCGCCGCCGAACGCGCCTTCGTCCCGGCCGGCGTTCCACTCGCCTTCCGAGGATTCGACGAAATAGAAGCCAGAATGCGCATTTTGGCCGAAGCGGATGGAGTCGAAAATAAAGAACTCGAGCTCTGGTCCGAAGTAGCAGGTGTCCGCGATCCCGCTCGCGGCGAGGTACAGCTCCGCCTTGTGCGCAACGTAACGCGGATCGCGTGAATAAGGCTGCCGCAGAATCGGATCGACGACGTCGCAGATGAGCGCGAGCGTCGGCCGCTCGTAGAACGGGTCGATAAACGCCGTCGTGCAGTCAGGTATGAGCAGCATGTCGGACTCATGGATCTCCTGGAAGCCGCGAATCGACGAACCGTCGAAGCCGATGCCGTCCTCGAAGAGCGCGGGCCCGACTTCTGGCAGCGTGATCGAGAAATGCTGCCAGAGCCCGGGAAGATCCGTGAATCTCAGATCAACGATCTCAACCTGATGCTTCTTGATCAGCGCAGCGACGTCATCGACATTTTGCGGCCGGGTGTATTCGAATTTGCCGGGCTCGATGGAGGCGAGCGATCTTGGCCGATACGAGGATTCTGGAGCAGACATGGTTTCCCCCTTTGTCGCCCTTGCAACTCGCGAGCTTGCCGCTTGGCGCTCCACGATGACTGCGGCGCACCTATGACGAGCCGCCGGTTAAGCTCACCACAGCGGTTTGGTGAGATTCTCCGTGAATGAAGAAAACATGATGTTGAAGCTGATGCTGATCCGTTCTTGCTCGCTCGCGTTCGCGTCGACAGAGTGGGTCAAATAGGACGGAAACAGGAGCAACGTCCCGTTGCTCACTCTCACGACAACCTGATCCGTGTTCTCGGCAGTCAGTTCCAAGATCGGTGGACGGATGACGCCGGTCTGACTGCGTGGGTCATGGAAGTTGATGGCGTCCGCACCTGGTTGCGTGCGCAGGTAGTAGACGCCGCTCAGGAAATTGTTCGGGTGATGGTGAACTTTGTGTTCGGCGCCGGGGGCGAGGATCGTCGCCCAGCAGGCCGTGATCTCGATCGCGTCATGGCCGATTCTCAAAAACCGCAGGATCCCAGTCGCTGCTCGCCGCACGCATGACGCCAGATCCTGGAAGTCATCGAGTTCGTGAAGCGTCTGTATTGATTGCCACCCCTGCCCGGCTGCAAGCCCCTGCAGATCTTGTCTCATGCGCGAGAGCGCCGCGAGCGCCTTCGTTTCAATCGCATCGCGTAATGGCGGCGCGAGCGTGATTTTCCACACGAGCGTGGGGAACATCGGAATTACTTCCGATCCCTCGTTCCACCGACCGCTTTGCTCGATCATGCACACGGACGCCCGCTAAAGAGTGCAGCGAGCGGCGCCCATCAGCAATTTCGGCTCCGCTGACGCGTCCGTCAATCGCGTCTCTGCGCACACA
Source organism: Steroidobacter sp. (assembly GCA_036257205.1). GTDB lineage: Bacteria > Pseudomonadota > Gammaproteobacteria > Steroidobacterales > Steroidobacteraceae > Steroidobacter. Next base: position 3,908 of record DATAFY010000266.1, read on the forward strand.
GTATCGCAGTGCAATAACCCCGCGCTCGCGCGCCTTGCTAAGTCAGGCTTCAACCCGCATCTTGCCGGTTTCCGAGCGGGGCGCGCATGATGCTCAGACGGGAACGAAGGAGCGATCGTCATGGCCAACGAGATCCGTCAGACGAGCTATGTCTACATCACGACGCCGAACAAGGCCGGTGAGGCGGCGCGTGTTTTTCGGGCGCTTCGCGATGGCGGGATCAGCTTGCTCGCCTCCGTGGGATTCCCCGCGGGGCGCGCGAAAGCACAAATCGATCTCGTGACTGACGACCTGGATGCACTGAAGAGCGTCGCCAAGAAGCAGAAGTGGAAGCTCAGCCGGGTGAAGCGCGCCTTTCTCGTTGAAGGCGCAGACGTCGTCGGCGCGGCGCTCGAACCCCTCGACAAGCTCGCGGAAGCGAAGATCAATATCACTGCCGTCGCGGGAGTCGCTGGGGGCGACGGACGCTACGGAATGATCTTCTGGGTCGAGCCGCGCGATTATCGACGCGCCGCGAAGCTGCTCGGCGCGCAATAGCCTTTCTCGCAAAGGGCGCCAAGACGCAAGTCATGACTGAGTAGCCAGGCGATCTTTTCTAACTTTGCGTCCTTCGCGAGAAACTGTTTTCGAGCGATGCGACGTCCGGGCGCACGTAAGCTGCCGTTGCAGCCAGGACATCAGATGTCGCTCAGGAGGCCGCGTATGCCAAGGTTCCTGGAAGTCGCAAAGAAGTCGCAGATTCCCGAAGGCGGCGTCATCGGCGTCAAGATTGAAGGCAAGCGTCTCGCATTGATCAACCTGAATGGCGAAATCTTTGCGCTCGATGACGACTGCCCGCACGAGTCTGCGCCGATGTCCGACGGAGTGATCGACGGGGAAGAGATACAGTGCCCTTGGCACGCGTCG
>DATAFY010000606.1:0-2596 GCA_036257205.1 Steroidobacter sp.
GCGTTGCAAGTACTCTCGAGGCGACCCATGTCTTGCCGACATCCGTACCTGTTCCGAGCACGCCCACGAGCGTTGCTGGTCTGGACCGCCGCATCATCGTCACGCGTCGGACGCAGGTAGATTCAAACCCTGTTCGGCCGCTTCGAAAGTCAGTGCATCGATTGCGTTGCGAAGCCGCTGCACCATTTCGGGGGTGTGACGAGCGGACAAAGCGATGCGCAGACGCGCCGTCCCGGCCGGGACCGTGGGCGGACGGATGGCAGGCGCATGGATGCCCTGCTTCATCAGCCGCTCGGCGCCCCACAGCGCGGCGTCGTCGGAGCCTAGAATGATCGGAACGATGGCGGTGGCGTGGTTCGGTCGCAGTAGCTCGATGCGCTCGCGAAGCTGCGCCCGCAGCTGCGCGCCTTCGGGCCCGAGGTAGATCTCCAGCGCACACAGCGCCGCCGCGGCGTCCGCAGGCGACAAGCCGGTGGTGAATATGAACGTGCGGGCCCGGTTTACGAGCAGATCGATGAGCGCCTTCGGCCCTGCTACAAATCCGCCGAGCGCCCCCAGCGTTTTGGACAGCGTGCCCACGCGCAGGATCTCGGCGTCCTCAGCGTTCAACTTCTCACCTAGCGCGTCGTGGGCTTCGTCGATGACCAGCAGCGTCTGATATCGGCGGCAGAGCTGCACGAGTCCATCGAGCGGCGCACGATCGCCGTCCATTGAAAATACACTTTCGGTCGCGACAATCTTGCGGCCGGCGGTCTGCCTGAGCAGCGATTCGAGCTGCTCAGTGTCGTTATGGCGATAGATCTGGATCCGCGCTTTCGACATGCGGCAGCCGTCAATGATGGATGCGTGATTGAGGGCGTCGCTGAACACCGTAACGTCCGCGCCCCCGAGCGCTGACAGTACGCCGACGTTCGCTGCAAATCCGGATGAGAATACGAGCGCGGCTTCGCTCGCCTTCCAGCGCGCCAACGCGGCTTCAAGTTCAAGATGAAGCCGCCGCGTGCCGACGACGAGCCGTGAGGCCATCGCGCCTGCGCCATAGCGATCGATGGCTGCGTGCGCGGCGGCGCGCACGCTAGGATGCGATGCAAGTCCCAGATAATCATTAGAGGCGAACGACACGACGCTGCGGCCTTCAACAGCGCCTTCCGGCCCGTCGCCCTCGAAGGCCGTCATGCGGCGCAAGCGCGCGATCGCCTCCAATGCGCGAAGCTCCTGCGCGGCCCACGAGATCCAGCTCACTGCGCCGACTCCTGAAGAGAGCCGACGAGCGCATCGACAATGCGATCGACCTCCTGTTCAGTGATCGTGAGCGGCGGTACGAGCGTAACCACCGCTCCCATCGAACGCGACAGCACGCCGCGCCGTACCATTCCGGCGCACACGCGTCTCGCGAGCCGCGGCTCGCGGCCACCGTCAAGTTCGACTCCGCCAATGAGACCGGCGATCCGGATCGCCTTCACGAACGAAAAGGGCCGAACGCGTTCCTGGAGCGCCTGCTCGAGCTGGGCCGATCGCGCTCGCACGTTTGCGAGCACATCGGTACTGAGCAAGAGCTGTAGATGCTTCAGCGCGACGGCGGCTGCGAGCGCGTTGCCGCCGTAAGAATGCCCGTGGTACAGCGTAAAGGCGCTGAGATCCGGGCCGAGAAACGCCTCGAACACCCTTTGACTTGCGACGGTGGCGGACATAGGCAGATAGCCGCCTGTGATGCCTTTGCCGAGGCACAGGAGATCCGGCCGGAGATTGCACTGCTCGGTTGCGAAAAGCGTCCCTGTACGGCCGAAGCCGGTTGCGACTTCATCACAGATGAGCAGAACGCCTGTTTCGCGACAGGCAGCGCCGAGGTGCGCGAACTCATCGGCAGGCGCCATGAGCATTCCCGCAGCGCCTTGCACCAATGGCTCGATTACGACCGCCGCGAGCTGGTCGCGGTGTTTGCGGACGAGCTCTGCGGCCGCACGCAGCGCGCCAGGTTGCGAGAACGAGGGTGCGCGAATGACGGGAAACCGCAGAGGGTCGAACACGTGAGTCCCGAATCCGCTCGCGCCGAGCGAGAGCGATCCAATCGTATCGCCGTGATAAGCGTCGCCGAACGCCAAGTAGCTCGTGCGCCCGCCGATGCCCTGGTTGGTCCAGAACTGAAATGCGATCTTTAGCGCCTGCTCAACGCTGCACGCGCCATCGGAGGCGAAAAGTATGTGCGGCTGATGCACCGGGACGACCTTCGCGAGCGCCTCGGCGAACTCGATCACCACGCGATTGCCGTTGCCGAGCATGGTCGAGTGCGCCACGCGATCGAGTTGGTCGCGCAGCGCCTGGTCGAGTTCGGGAATCCGATGTCCCAGGGTGGTCACCCACAACGAGGAGATCGCGTCGAGATAACGTCTTCCCTCGACGTCGATCACCTCACGCCCTGCGGCCCGCTCCACGATGACGGGAGCATTGTCCGCGTAACATTGCATTTGCGTGAAGCCGTGCCAGACCACGTCCGCATCGCGCTGAATCCAGTTGTTCAAAGGACAGCTCTCAGTTCGAGGGTGCCGGAAGTCTAATGAAGCCGGCCGACGCCTGTAACCCATTCGCGGCCAAACAG
>DATAFY010000629.1:0-3830 GCA_036257205.1 Steroidobacter sp.
ACGGTGCGCTGCTGCCGGGGCTCCCGCACGGCCCGTGCCACTTCTCTCACCCAAATGATCTTCCCGTCCCGACTAACCTTGCGCAACTCAGTCGTAACAACTTTTTGGTTAGTCTCCGTGCACGAAGCAAGATGCCGTCGCGACACCTCGTGGTCCTCGTTGTGAATTACTTTAAACACCGATTGCCCGACGAGTTCTGCAGGGGTGTAGCCGAGCTGTCGCGCGCCGAACTCGTTCACCGAGAGCACTGTGCCGGAAGCATCAACAGTAAAGTACATCGACGGATTGTCATCATAGAGCGCACGGTAGCGCGCCTCGCTCTCTTCGAGTGCGGCCTGTGCCCGCTTTCGTTCGGTCATGTCGATATTGACACCGACGATTCGCGTTGGATGTCGATCGTTGTCGTACGAATAGAGGGCGCGCGACTCGATCCATCGTGCCTTACCGTCTGGGCCAACAATGCGATATTCCGTATTGTGCTCGTGCCGTTGCTCGGCAATAGCTTCGCTGCGGAGCGCGTCCATCCGACCGAGATCATCAGGATGCACACGGGCTCGCCATTCCTCGCGAGGAAACCCTTCAGTTCCCTCTGCCAAGCCGTGAACGCTCGCGTAGCCTGGGGAGATCTGCACCATTCCCGTGCCAACATCGATCGCGAAGCTGCCTACGCGGGCTGCTTTACCGGCAAGCTCAAGCTGCTTGTTGCGGTCGGCAAGCGAAAGTTCTGCCCGCTTGCGCTCAGTGATGTCAATATCGACACCTGTTACCCGCTGTGGGGCACCTTCGCTGGTATACGTTATGAGTCTGCGCGACTCGATCCAACGAACCTCGCCGCCAGAACGAACAATGCGATACTCAACGGCGTATTCGCGCTGCCCCTTCCCGGAAGCTTGCTCCCGCATTTCCTTCACTCGAGCAAAATCGTCTGGGTGCGTCCTCGCTCGCCATTCGCTGCGCGTCGTCTCCGCCGTTCCCTCGGGCAGTCCGTGCAGAGCCGCGTAGCCAGCATCGACCTGTATCGTGTCCTTATCAGCATCATAGCCATAGCTGCCGACTAGGGCCACCTTACCCGCCAACGCAAGCTGCAGGTTGCGTTCCGCCAACGCCAGCTCCGCCTGTTCTCTCGCTTGTTTCAGGGACTCCGCCTCCTGCTGCCGTTCCTCAACGAAGGCGGCCAGCAACAAGATTGGGATCGAGATCGCGGTCAGGAAAATCTGGAGCGAGAACACATTCACTCCCGGCGCCTGATTGGCGAACGGCCCGCGTCCGACGTACGCATTCGCCAGGGCGATCGCGGCAACGATCAGAAGAGTAAGGCCGGTGCCGCCCACCCCCACGCGGACCGCTCCCCAAATCAGAAACGGCAGTGGCGCCAGCAGCAAAGCGGGCAGATTCGAGGGTACAGGTGATTCCAGACCAAAGACCGGGATACCCACAACGAGCACACCCGCGGTGATGGAAGCGAGTTCCAAATAGGATCGCCAGGTCGCGTTCGCCCCAACCAACTGGCCGGCGAACGCCAAAACAATCACAGGTGGGATCGTGATGATGGAGAACACGTTCGCGAGGACTCGCTGACGCCACACGAGCCAGAAGTCCGCGCCCCAACCAGTGAGCAGGAATAGCCAGGCTGCCACCGCGCAAGCGATAACTGTCGCAAGAACCGCCAATAGAATGAATGCACCCATGTTGCGGCGGTTGCCGAGCTGAGGCGGAGCGCCGATCAAGGATCGAAGGGCAAAAGCAGCAAGCACGGCAAGAAGGATGTTGCTGCCGACTTGGCAGAGCATCACCACAAGTGGCACCTCGGGAACTTGAAAACTGGCGACGACGTGCAGGTGGGCAGGAATCACCCCGAGTAGATACATCCACCAGTAGCGCGGCGGCGCGAGGAGCAGGGCTGTCAGAAGAATGGCGGTCGGTGGCCAGGTCGCCCCGATGCCCGAGGGTCGAAGCCCGAGCTGAATCCCGACGATGCTCCCAGCGTAGTAGCCTGCCAACACTAGGAGCACGCTCAATGCGATAGATATGTGCAAATTGCGTGTGCCAAGCGCGGAGCCCTTCAACCCCCGGAGTTGGCTGATCACACGTTTCAACGTGAAGGTGGCGCGTTCGACGGCGCCAAGCCAGGAAGAATTGAGGATGTTGTCGAAAGAGGACGCCGCCCCCTGGCCCTTCTCGTGAGGCACCTATGATACCTCCCCGTACAGACGCGGATACGTGAGCAACTCTGCCGTCACCATCAGGTGTTTTCTGTAGATTGCGAGGCGCGAAACCCCGAGTAATGTGTTCCCTCACGCAAATGCTGCATCGAAAATTGGCGCACTTGTCCGAGGCCAGTTGGGTCAACTTCGCCCGTGCCAGCATCGTGCCAGCATCGCGCCAAGCACGGTGAATGTAACTCTGTAACCGGACGCCGACAGCAGAGCACGCCCGGTCAAAGAGGGCCATCAGCTGCCCTGAGCAGCCCGCAGCAAATCCTACTGACTAGTCTTTCCCAATTGTGGGTGAAGCACATGACCACGGCAAGGCGGAGTACTTTCTCCGCGTTGGGCGCGGTGGATGGTCCACTCCTGCCAAAGTTCAGGGATTGAATACATGGGACGGCGCGAGTTCATCGGCGGTTTGGAGACTCGCCCCAAGCGATCGGGTTTCTTGGGATTTCGAAGGGGCCAGAGCATGCCGATCCGCGGCGCCACGCAGGAGGATAGCCATGACGACCGTCCGTTTGTTTTTGGCCGGAATTGCCGCCGCGCTCGCCCTGACGTTGGATTCGCACGGCGCCCCGGCACAGCCAAATCCAGAACCGATGATCTTCTTCGTCGCCAAGGGCGAGCCCAATGCTTGTGGTCCAGGCTGCAGCGAATGGATCGCGGCGGAAGGAAGGTTCGAAGGGCCGCAGGTCGAACGACGGTTCCGCGATCTGCTCGATACCTTGAAGGGCCGCAACTTGCCGATCGTGTTCAATTCGCATCGGCGAGGCGCTCGTCCTGGGGCGGATTTTGCGCGAACGCAGGATGGCCGCCAGCGTGGGGGAATCCTATCCGGAAGGATGCACGGCGCGCATCGCAGCCGACGAATCCTGCCGCCGGATCATGGAGGCGAACCGGGAACTGAAAGCGCGGCTCCGCACCACGGGCGCCGAGTGTTACTCCGCGTGCGTCTATGCTCTGCTCGGAGCGTCCGCGCGTCATGTGCCGTCGGATGCGCGCGTCGGAATCCACGCCTCAGCCCCGACGGCTGCATCGTCCCGGCCTGGCGCGCCCACCGACGAGCAACTGCACAACAACAGAAAACGCTATATCCTGGAGATGGGCGCCAGTCCCGGTCTCCAAGATGCGGCAATTAAGACGCCGCCGCCAGGCGTGCACGTCCTTAGTCGGGAGGAGCTTGTCCGATACCGAGTCGAGACGAGTGCGCCCTACGAATCCGATTGGATGCAGTATCAGGAGCCGAAAGGACCCATGCGATTGTACATGCTGAAGGCGGTTACCCAGGCCAGGGGCGCCGACGGCACGGAATTGCGAACCATTAATCTGCGCATGACTTGCGCTGAGGGCCGGCCTGCGACATCGATTGAGTATCAGCGGGAAGCGGGATCGAACGAGATTGACGTTTCGACGGTCATCCGCATCGCTGCTGGCAGCGACGTGAGGACGCTGCAACGGACGACGCCAACACGTGGAGACGACAGGTACCAGACCTTTGCAGATCGGCAATTCGTTCAGAAGGCGCTTGCGGCCGGTGGTATCGTTGTGACCGAAACATTCTCGCCACGCAATGCCCGACCGTGGTCACGCGAGATCAGGCTCTCGACCGCAGGTCTGGAG
>DATAFY010000632.1:0-3201 GCA_036257205.1 Steroidobacter sp.
CCACAACCAGAACATCCGCCCGGGTTATTTGCCCTAACGCCGCTTGTGTGCCGGGCTCGCCGTCGCGGCCGCTTTGGGTCACAAGCAGTCTTTCGACTGCTGGCGGCCAACGTGCTTCCCGCGCCTGCACGACTTCGTCCACTATGCACGACGGGTGAAGTAAGCAAAAAACGGCGCGAATCGATCCCGGCGAGTGCAAGCGAACGCAACACGTCCGTGGCTCTTGTTTGAATACGCCAGAACCAGGGCGCCGATGAGTTTCTGAGACCTCAGCGCAAATACGGTGACGCGATCGCACGCGCGATCGTTAGCGACGTCGCTGAAGAGAGCCTTGTGTTGTCATCGAGCGTTCACTGGACTTCAATTCCGGTTGTTGGCGTCGCAACGACGCTGAACGTCGCTGCACCCAACACCTTATGGCGGGACGATGCGCCGCAGACACAGCCGGGCGGCTATCGGCCGGCAGCGCCGCCAGCAAACACACTCCAGCTCGTCGCGTCCCGACTCGTTCAGGGAGCAACCAATCATTTCGCCAACGGTGATGCGCTGTCGAAGTCCAGTTTGTTTTCCTGGGCTGAAAGGATCGATCGCGCCCTTCCTGCACCGTTTGTGTGTCAATAACGCCGGTGCGCCGGCTGGACAGGGCCGATCAGGGCCCTTCCAGCGCCATTCGGACCCGGACGCCGCCGGGGCCCTGTGCCCTGATGTCAACCTGCGCGCGGCGCCGCGGCGCGTCGGGTATACTCCGCGGCCCCACGGCGGACCGGCCGGTCCCGTGGGTCCCTCAGTGGGTAGATTCGCGAAAGTGGCGGAACTGGTAGACGCGCTGGATTTAGGTTCCAGTGGGCAACCCCCGTGAGGGTTCGAGTCCCTCCTTTCGCACCAGACTGGCGACAATTTTCTTAAGTGGATCCCTCTTTAAGAGGTTTTGAGAATGCAGGTTTCGGTTGAGTCGACGGGCGCGCTGGAGCGCCGGATGGAAGTCCAGGTCCCCGCAGAGCGCATCGAGAAGGCGGTGGACGAGCGGCTGCAGAAGCTGAGCCGGACGATTCGGCTGAAGGGTTTCCGTCCCGGCAAAGTGCCGGTCAAGGTCGTCCGTCAGCAATTCGGTCAGCAGGTGCGGCAGGAAGTGCTGGGCGACGTCGTTCAGTCGACGTTCGCCGAAGCCGTGAGCCAGGAGAAGCTCACGCCCGCAGGCGGCCCGCGCATCGAGCCGATTAGTCAGGACGGCGATCTGAAGTACCGGGCCGTGTTCGAGGTGTTGCCGCAGGTCCAGTTGGCGGCGCCGGACAAGCTCGAGATCACGAGACTTTCAGCAGAAGTCACGTCCGCCGATGTCGACGCCATGATTCAGAACCTGCGCGAGCAGCGGCCGACCTACCTCAAGGTGGATCGCGAGGCGCAGGACACCGACCGCGTCACCATAGACTTCGACGGGTCGGTAGATGGAAAGCCTTTCGAGGGCGGCAAGGGCGAGGATATCCAGATCATTCTCGGCGCTGGACGCATGCTGGCCGATTTCGAGGCGGGTCTGAAAGGCGTGCGCACGGGTCAGCGCAAAACGATCGAGGTCAATTTCCCTCAAACCTATGCCGTGGCGGCGCTCGCGGGCAAGAAGGCGCAGTTCGAGGTCAACGTAAAGACGCTCGAAGAGCGGCAGCTGCCGGAGCTCAATGAGGAGTTCTGCAAGTCTTACGGCGTGGAAGAAGGCGGGATCGAGCGCTTGCGGCAGGAAGTCGAGGAGAACATGAAGCGCGAGCTTGCGGATGCGGTCCGCGCCCGCATTAAGAAGCAGGTGATGGATGGTCTGCTGGCCGCGAACCCGATCGAGCTGCCCAAAACCATGGTCGACGCCCAGGTCCGTGAGCTGCAGATCGAGGCCGCCCGGCGGATGGGCGCCCGCGACGCCTCGCAGATTCCTCCGCCGGATGCGTTTGTTGAGCCGGCGCGTCGTCGCGTGGGCCTGACCTTGCTTCTCAGCGAGCTGGTCAAGACCGCGAATCTGCAGGTGGACCAGGCGCGCGTGCAGGCTCGAATTGAGGAGCTCGTGCAGCAATACCCGGACGTCACTCAGGCGCTGCAGGCCTATCAGAGCAATCCGCAGCTGCACCGGCAGATGGAGGCCTCGGTGCTGGAAGACCAGGTGGTCGAGTGGGTGTTGGAGCGCGCTCGCGTGAGCGATCAATCCTCGACTTTCAAGGAAGTGATGAATTTCGGCGCGTAGATGGGAAAGCAGGAAAGCGAATCGCGGACGTGGATCGCGGAATGGGAAATAGCCGATTGCGCAACGAGCATGCCGAACGTAGCCTCCGCTTTGCGAAGCGGTCCAAGCATCCGCGATTGTTCGCCATCTGACTCCAGCACACTGATCACGAGTTACTAGTCACTAATCGCCAGGGTACTCATGAACCTCGTCCCCATGGTCGTCGAGCAGACTGCTCGCGGCGAGCGCGCATACGACATCTATTCGCGCCTGCTCAAGGAGCGCGTGATCTTCATCGTTGGTCCGATCGAGGACCACATGGCGAACCTGATCGTCGCGCAACTGTTGTTCCTGGAGTCGGAAAATCCGGACAAGGACATCGCGTTGTACATCAATTCTCCGGGCGGGTCCGTGAGCGCCGGGTTGTCGATTTACGACACGATGCAGTTCATCAAGCCCGACGTGAGCACGATGTGCGTCGGTCAAGCGGCCAGCATGGGCGCGGTCCTGCTGGCGGGCGGCGCCAAAGGCAAGCGCTATTCGCTGCCGCATTCCCGCATCATGATCCACCAGCCGCTCGCCGGGTTTCAGGGCCAGGCCTCGGACATCGACATCCACGCGCGTGAAGTGTTGGAGACGCGGGACCGCCTGAACCGGATTCTGTCGAAACACACGGGACAGACGATTGACAAAATCCGCCAGGACACTGATCGCGACAACTTCATGGGCGGGGAGGCAGGGGTTGCTTACGGTCTCATCGATCGCGTCATGGAGCGGCGCGGCGAGCCTCTGCCCATACCCGCCAAGTAGTTAAATTCAATCGGGTTTTACCGCAGTAGCGCGGCTTGCCCGAGACGCGGAAACCGCGTCTTTGCAGCTTGATGGCGCTGCGTGCTATATAGCCCGAACGCCGTTTCGGCGCGCAGAAACGTGCGGCGAAGCGGCAGGGTCGAGCCTCAAGGGTGTGATTCATGTCCGACGATTCCCGCGGCAAACAC
>DATAFY010000639.1:0-7800 GCA_036257205.1 Steroidobacter sp.
TCGATCGAGAGATAAGCGTCATCCTGAAAGATGCGAATCTTCCGCTCCTGTTTCATGCTGATGCGGCTCGCCGTCGTGTTCGCAACGCATCCGCCTGCAAAACGCAGCCGCGCGTTCACAATGTCGATTTCACCGGAGAACACCGAGGCGCCCACCGCGTCGATGCTCTCGATGGGCGCGCCGACCAGCTCCTGGATCAAATCGATGTCGTGAATCATCAGATCGAGGACCACGCTCACGTCCGTGCCGCGCTGCTTGAAAGGAGCAAGACGATGAGACTCGATGAAACGCGGGGTCTTCAGGCGACTTGCCGCCGCGACCACGGCCGGGTTGAAGCGCTCCAGATGTCCCACCTGCAGAACGCACCCGCGCGCCTTCGCAATTGCGACCATCTCCCGCGCCTCTGCCGCCGTGCCGGCGATCGGCTTTTCGACCAGCACATGGATGCCGCGGTCCAACAGCTCGCAACCGATCGGATAGTGCAGCGGCGTAGGGACCGCAATACTCACTGCATCGACCTGATCGAGAATTTCGCGGAAATCCTGAAATGCCGGCGCGCCGAGCTCCGCTCCGACCTTGGCGCTCGCCTGTGCATCGGAATCCACGACGGCCACGAGCTTTGAAGCAGGCAGCTGCGCATACTTCTGAGCGTGGAATCGTCCGAGATAGCCCACCCCTATGACGGCAGTGCGCAGCGGTGCGAGCGGTTTATCGGAAATCATGTGGGCCTTATACGCGTTGTTGGGCGCCGCGGATGATACCGATTCGGCTGGTTGCAGGTCGCGACGGCAGTCGCCAAGATGGGCAGGCCGTGAACAAGGATGAGCCATGAATGTATTTTCTGAAAAACGCGCGACCCCCGCCGAATCACCACGCAGCCGTTTTCGGTTCGAGCTGATCTTCGCGAGCCTTTGGCTTGCGTTTGGCTTGTTCGTGCTGCCCGCGTTGATCTACAGCATTGGTCAGACGTCGCTGGGACCGTACGGCGAGAATGCGAGCGCCGGAGACTTCTATGCGGCTTTTTTCCGGGACCTCGCGGAGCCTTCCGGACGTCCATGGGCCATCGCCCTTGGCCCGCTTGCCCTGGTTTGGATCGTTCGCGCGATTTTCATCGGCGTCGGCCGAGCGCCTGCCGGCGCCCACGACGCGTCGCACAATGAATCTTCCCGATCCGCCTCGGAGCCACACCGTATAGAGCCTCGCGTCAGTCTGGATTGACGCGGCCATTCGCGTGACGAGCCTCACAAATTGGAACGCAAACTGCTGCTGTCCCTCATGGCTTAGCTAACCTCAGCCATCCTGAGCACAGGGCTGTTTTGCTTCTTTGACTGAATTATTGCGGCTACGCCAAATGGTTGGGCGGCCGCAACGAGGTCCGGAACCTCCTAACAGCGGCACCGACCCGTACACCAGCGCCGGAGCTTTCAGAGTCGATGTATGGGAGCGCGGGCGCCTCCCTGGTTGACTGCGGAGAGCATCGCCCGACGCAACGAGCGGCGGCCTAAGCGAAAGCACACCTCGTTTTGGGGGTTTCCCCCATGTCGCCCTTTCAGCTTCAGACGTAAAAGGCTGTTATGCCGGCGACCAGAAGCCATGTCGCAACCTGCGCGATACAGCGCCAGCGCGTTTTCTTGATAACTCCGAACAGACTCACGCCCGACAGGGCCGCCAACATCGCAAACAGGGCTCCGCTGCGCCATAGCAGGGGAATCTCGGCGCCGATCTCGGGATGGCGGCCTTGCAGAATGAGGAAGACCACGAGTATGCCGCACAGACCGAAAGCGATTGCTGCGGCCGAGCCAAAAAGAATGGCGTTTAGAACCGCGATCGGACGCACGGCGTTGCACTCCGTCGAATGTCGAATTGCGCCTCTCCGCGTACTTGATCGGAGTGCAGCGTCTCTCTAGCCTTGCCCATAGAATGGTTTGAACCCGGACACGGCCGCGGCCGTTTCGCCAGTAAGGAAGTAGAACAGTGTACCAGTCGCCCTCGCACGAGCCTGCCCGGTCAGTGTTGTCTCAAGCCGCCCCCGTTCGTCGGCGATTTACCCTCTTCTTCAGTTTGCCCGCGTTGCTGGTCGTATGCGGTCTGCTCGCCGGCACGGCGCAGGCGCCGGTCGCCAAAGCGGTCGCGACTTCCAACGCTCAGGAGCTCTCGCCCACCGAGCGACAGCGCCGCGTGAGCAAGCTCGTCAGCACGGTCATCGAACGCTCCCACTATCGTCAGTCGCCGATCAATGATCCCGTGTCGGCGCTCGTGCTCGATCGCTACATCGAGCAGCTCGACGGCGCGCGAAGCTATTTTCTCGCGAGCGACATCGCCGAATTCGAGCGGTACAAGTATCAGCTGGATGACGCCGTCGTGACCGGCCAGCTCGAGCCCGTATTCGCGATCTTCAACCGCTTTGAAGTCCGCAACCGTGAGCGCATGACGTACGCACTCGAGATGCTGAAGAGCGAGCCGAACTTCACTGTTGATGAGTACTTCGAATTCGACCGCTCAAAGGCCCCCTGGGCGACAACTCCCGCCGAACTGAACGAGATCTGGCGCCAGCGCGTCAAGAACGATGCTGTGTCGCTCATGCTGACGGAAAAGAGCTGGGCCGAGGCGCGGGACATCCTGCACAAGCGCTATGATCGCGTGCTCAAGCGCACCGAGCAGGTTACCAGCGACGATATTTTCGAAGTATTCATGAATGCGTTTGCTCATGTGTTCGACCCCCACTCGAGCTACTTCTCGCCGCGCAACTCCGAGGAATACCGCATTCAGATGAGCCTCTCCTACGAGGGCATCGGCGCTTCGCTCCAACTCGTCGAGGACTACATCACCGTTCTGAACGTGTTGCCGGGCGGTCCGGCCGCGATCAACGGCGCGCTCAACGCAAACGATCGGATCATCGCCGTCGGTGAGGGCAAGAAAGGGAAGTTGGTGGACGTGATCGGCTGGCGCCTGGACGATGTCGTGCAAATCATCCGCGGAAAGGTCGGCACGACTGTGCGCCTTCAGGTGCTGCCTGCGGGCGCAGCGCCGGGCTCCCCTGAGAAACAGATCGAGCTCGTGCGCAACAAGGTGACGCTCGAGGCGCAGGCCGCGCAGAAAGATGTACGCAAGATCAAGCGCGGCGGCGCGGAACTGACCGTCGGCGTCATCAACGTACCAAGCTTTTATCAGGATTTCGAAGCCAAGTCCTCCGGTGAGAAGGACTATCGCAGCACCACGCGCGACGTTCGCAGGCTGATCGAGGAGTTGAAAAAGGAAGGAATTTCCGCGTTGGTCATGGATCTGCGAGGCAACGGCGGCGGGCATTTGACCGAGGCCACCGCTCTGTCCGGATTGTTCATTCCGCAGGGACCGATCGTGCAACTGCGCGAAACGGGCGGGCGCGTCGAAGTTCTGGACGACCCTGAACCGAGCATCGCCTGGGACGGCCCGCTGATCGTGCTGGTAGACCGCTTCAGCGCATCAGCGTCCGAGATCTTTGCGGCGGCGATTCAGGACTACGGTCGAGGCATCGTCGTGGGTCAGCAAACCTACGGGAAGGGATCGGTGCAGAACCTGTATCCGCTGGATCGATATGCGCTCGGACCGGATCCAGGCTTCGGACAGCTCACCGTCACTATCGGTAAATATTATCGAGTTACGGGCGAGAGCACGCAGCATCGAGGCGTGCAGCCGGACATCATGATGCCCACCGCGATCAGCGCTGAGGAGGTCGGCGAAAGCACGCGCGAAAGCGCCCTGCCGTGGGACCGCATTCGTCCAGTGGACTTCGGGCGCGACGGACATCTAAACCAGTTCGTCAGCACGCTGGAGCAGTCGCACGAGCAGCGCGTCGCCTCTGATCCAGACTTCCGCAGCCTGGTTGGAGAACTCGACTCCTTCGAGAAACTGCGGGCCCAGAAGAAAGTCTCTCTCAACCTGAAGACGCGCCTTGCCGAGCGTGAGCAACTCGATCGTGAACGCCTTGAGCGGGAAAATGCGCGGCGCGCCGCGCGTGGACTGCAGCCCATCGCGAAACTGGCTGATCTCAACGGCGCCGAGCCGCCGGACGTCGTCCTAGCCGAAACCGTGGAGATCGCCGCAGATCTCATGGACATGAACTCCGTGCATCTGTCGCGGCTGAAGTCCGAGTCGCCCCCGCCCGCGACGCCTTAGCGGTTCAAAAGCGAGGAACGCTTGCGGACGATGCGGCCGCCGCCGGGCGGCCGCATCTACATCGTCACTGCCCAGCTCCGCTGTCGGCGCCGCTGCGCTCACAGCGTCGATTGAACTTGCCGTCTCCGCGTCCCACTGTCCGGCGCCACGGCGCAGGCTCGCAGCGCCTCGATACGCTCTTGCAGACCTCGAAGATTCTAATCCGCGCCTTTACGACGCTCAGCACGGGCAAGCCTGTCGCGTGCCGCACGCCGCAAGGCGCGCAATTGAAAATAGAATAGATTAGAGCGTGTGCGCGGCGTGATTGAGATCGCGCAGATAATGTTCCAGCAACTCGCGCTGCTCATTCGTCCGTGCGGCGACGCTTTCAAGCGACGCATTCCTTGAGCGGCCGATGCTGCTCGCTTTGCAGACGCAGGAGCTCCTTCTTGAGCCGCCCCGATTCCAATAGAGTCGGAGTGGACGCTCCTGCTCCGATGTCCGCTCAGTGCTGTGAAAACCTCGGAGATTGCTCAGCGCGTCGGATTCCCATGCACGAGCGGCGCTCCGGCGATTATTGAGGGCCGAGCGTGAACCTGTGGCCGCGCTCGACGCAGTAATCCAGCCACTTATTGAGCATGATGTTGCGCAGCCATCGATCACCCAGGTCGCGAGCGAATCGGGAGCGAATAGATTCGAGCATTGCATGCCGATGCCAGCGGGCGCACGCCTGAACCTCCGCAAGGCGCGCATCGTGATAAATGCGGATCATCAAATCCGGATCGGCGGATATGCCGGCGGGTTCTTCGAACAGATACGTAAGCCGCAGCGTCGTCGTATAGCGGCTGCGCTCCCCGACGCTCAACTGCAGAGGGCAGTCTCCGTCGACGCGCGAAAGATGCGCGCCCTCGAGAACATCGAGTTGCGGCGCCAGCCAGCTCAGACGAATGTAGTTGCTCTCGTACAGCGACATCAGGCTGACGAAGCTGCCTGGCCGGGCGCACCAGCTGACCAGACAATTCGTGTCGTTTGCCAAGCCTCCTTCGATCATGAATCGACTATAACACAGGGATTTTCAGCCTCGCGGCGCTGGTTGGCGCTCAACCGAGCTTTCTCGGGCTAGCGTCGGCACGAGACTTGCGTCACGGCCGCAAACGGCGCTCGAGCCCGGTCTTGTCAAGAATGCGGCTTGCGATCTCTTCGATCGAACACTCCGTCGTATTGATGTAGGGGATATCGTAGCGGCGGAAGATCGCTTCGGCTGTTCGCAGTTCATACTCCACCTGCGAAGGAGAGGAATACCTGCTGTTTGGGCGTCTCTCGTTGCGGATCTGCTGCAGCCGCTCGGGTGCAATAGTGAGGCCGTAGAGCTTGCGCTGATGCTTCACGAGGACCGGCGGCAGCCGCCCTGATTCGAGCTCTTCCTCGGCGAGGGGGAAATTGGCTGCGAAAATGCCATATTGAAGGGCCATGTAAAGACAAGTGGGGGTCTTGCCGGAACGCGACACGCCCACGAGGAGCAGATCCGCCCTCTCGTAGTCGTGAGTGATCGCGCCATCGTCGTTCGCGAGCGCGAAGTTCGTGGCATTGATGCGCAATGTGTACGCGCCGACATCGGAGATGCCGTGCGCCTTTCCCTGCGCTCGCGACGACTTGACCTTGAGCTCCTGCTCGAGCGGTCCGAGAAATGCGTCGAAGAAATCGAGAAATAATCCGTTCGCCCGCTTGATGATTTCGCGCATATCCTCTTGCACGAGCGTGCTGAAAATCACAGGCCGCTGACCTTCCGCTTCGGCTGTGGCGTCGATCCGCCGCACGGCCTCTTCCGCCTTGTCAACAGTGGAGATAAATGGCAAAGTCACCTGCCTGAACGCCTGTCCATCGAACTGCGTCAACAGACTGTGACCCATCGTCTCCGCCGTCACGCCTGTCTGGTCAGACCCGAAAAAAACCGTTCGTCTATCCATTGCTGAGTGTCTCGAGTGCGCAGCGTCGCCCACCGTCCGCTTCGTCTCGCTCGAGCGCGTTGGGGACGGATATTTACGGCGTGCGTCAGTGTTTCATTTGATCAGCGCACAGATCAAGAGGATTTGCTTTGACCGCGTACACGATTCCGTTCGAAAAGCTCGGCCGTCACGACGTCGATACGGTCGGCGGCAAGAACTCCTCTCTCGGCGAAATG
The DNA here is from genome assembly GCA_036257205.1 of Steroidobacter sp. Lineage (GTDB taxonomy): Bacteria > Pseudomonadota > Gammaproteobacteria > Steroidobacterales > Steroidobacteraceae > Steroidobacter. Next base: position 6,317 of record DATAFY010000639.1, read on the forward strand.
ATCAGCCATCTCGCCACGCTCGGCGTGGAGGTTCCGACCGGCTTCGCCACCACGGCGCAGGCGTATCGCGACTTCCTACGTCATGAAGGATTGGCCGAGCGCATCTCGAACGAGCTGCGCACGCTCGATGTCGATGACGTCGAAAAACTCGCAGCCGCCGGCGCCAAGATCCGCGGCTGGATTCTGGCCACGCCCTTCCCCGCCGGGCTCGAACGCCAGATCCTCGAATCGTTCGAACAGATGAGCGACGGACGCGAAATCGCCGTGGCCGTGCGCTCATCGGCCACGGCCGAAGACCTGCCGGATGCGTCATTCGCGGGACAACAGGAGACCTTCCTGAACGTGCGCGGTCGCGATGCGCTGCTCAAGTGCGTCCATGAAGTGTTCGCATCATTGTTCAACGACCGCGCCATCGCCTATCGCGTGCATCAGGGCTTTGCGCATGACGAGGTCGCGCTCTCCGCGGGCGTTCAGTACATGGTGCGTTCGGACATCGGCTCGAGCGGTGTGATGTTTACGCTCGACACCGATTCGGGTTTTCGCAACGTCGTGTTCATCACCTCGTCCTACGGCCTCGGTGAAACCGTGGTGCAGGGAGCGGTGAACCCTGACGAGTTTTACGTGTACAAGCCTGCGTTGCGCTCCGGTCATGCGCCGATCCTGCGACGCACGATGGGCGCCAAAGCGATCAAGATGGTGTATGGAGCGGCCGGCTCCGGCGCGCGCACTGCAACGATCGACGTTCCCGCCGAGGACCGCCGTCGTTTTTCGATCACAGACGAGGACATTCTCACGCTCGCGAAGCAGGCCCTCATCATCGAGGAGCATTACGGCTGCCCGATGGACATCGAGTGGGGCAAAGACGGCGAGACTGGCAAGATCTATATCCTGCAAGCGCGTCCTGAAACCGTGCAAAGCCGCATGGGCCGCACCGTGCAGCGTTATGCACTCAAGGGGAAATCGAAAATCCTCGCGAGCGGCCGCTCAATCGGGCAGCGGATCGGCTCGGGTCCCGCCCGCATCATCCGCGACGTGAAGGAGATGACGCGCGTGCAAAGCGGCGACGTGCTCGTCGCCGACATGACGGACCCGGATTGGGAGCCCGTGATGAAGCGGGCTGCGGCGATCGTCACGAATCGCGGCGGGCGCACATGCCATGCCGCCATCATCGCCCGCGAGCTTGGAATACCGGCTGTGGTCGGCTGCTCTGACGCGACGGAGACGATTCGCGAAGGCGCCGAGGTCACGGTGTCCTGCGCCGAAGGGGACGCGGGCTTCGTCTACGAGGGCGCGCTGCCGTACGAGCAGAAGAACATCGAACTGGATTCCCTGCCCGCGATCTCGACGAAGATCATGATGAACGTCGGCAATCCTGACCGAGCGTTCGATTTCGCCGGCATTCCCAACAAGGGCGTGGGACTTGCGCGCCTTGAGTTCATCATCAATCGCACGATCGGCGTGCATCCGCGGGCCGTGCTCGAATT
>DATAFY010000270.1:0-1984 GCA_036257205.1 Steroidobacter sp.
CGCGCGCCATGGACGGTGCGCGTCTAAAGGCGGCATGGATAGCCCTTTCAACATCATGGTGAACGCCAGCCGCCGCCACGAGCGGGCGGTTGTGAGTTGTCCGTATTCCGTTGCCCGCAGAAGCCTGGGGCGTCGCTCCGCGCACAACGGACAACGGGCAACTGACGGCTCACGACCGGTGCAAGATGCGAGGCGAAACCTTTCTCGGTGCATTCGGCGTGAATTTCCCGCGCCTCGTCTCTTTCTGCTTGCGCTTCCCGTGCGCCCCGCAGAGATTTTCTCTATCTTCGGCGCAGGGATTTATGGAGAGGCTTGTATGCAAAAGTTGATTCTGGGTCTGTGTCTCTTCGCCGCTCCGGCGCTTGCGGACGAGGGAATGTGGACATTCGACAACTTTCCCAAAGCCGCCGTGAAGCAGAAGTACGGCGTCGAGGTCACCGACCAGTGGCTCGATCGCTTGCAGCGTTCGATCACGCGCCATGAAAGCGGTTGCACGGGCTCCTTCATTTCGCCCGACGGGCTGGTGCTGACGAACCACCATTGCGTGATGGACTGCCTGTCCGAGATTTCGAGCGAGAAAGAGAATTTCGTCGAAACGGGATTCAACGCCGGGTCGCGCGGCGCCGAGCGTCGGTGCCCGACGGAAATCATTTCCGTACTCATCGGCGTCGAAGACGTGACGAAGCAGGTGAACGCCGCGACCGCCGGCCTCGTCGATGCGAAGGCGAACGAAGTGCGCAAGCAGACGCTGAGCCGGCTCGAGGCGGCGTGCACAGCTGGCTCGAAGAACCGTTCCGGCGGTCTCGCCTGCGAGTCGGTGACGCTGTATCAGGGCGGGCAATATTTTCTGTACAAATACAAGCGCTACGAAGACGTGCGCATGGCGTTCGCGCCGCATCAGGCGATCGCCGCGTTCGGCGGCGATCCCGACAACTTCAACTACCCGCGCTGGAGCCTCGATTTCGGGCTGCTGCGCGCCTACGAAAACGGCAAACCCGCGCGCACGCCGGATCACCTGCCGTGGCGCGTCGAAGGCCCGAAGGTCGGTGAGCCGGTGTTCGTCCCCGGACACCCGGGAAGCACCAGTCGCTTGCTGACCGTCGAGCAACTGAAGTTTCAGCGCGATACAACGGTCCCAGCGTTTCTGATCCGCAATTCCGAACTGCGCGGCCGACTGATCCAGTGGGGCAAGACGGGCGAGGAGCCGCTGCGGATCATTCAGGACACGCTCGCCAATTACGAAAACGCCCTGAAGCTCTATCGCGGCTATCAGCGGGCTCTGCTCGACGATGCGTTGCTTGCACAGAAGACGTCGCAGGAATTAATGCTGCGCGAGCGCGTCGGCGCAGATGCAGCGCTTGCGGCGGCAGTCGGCAAGGCCTGGGACGATGTAGCCGCGGCGCAGGCGCGCTATCGACAGATCTACGATCGCTATCTGTACCTGGAAAGCGGCGCAGGGTTCAACAGCAAGTTGTTCGGCTATGCGCGCGCCCTGGTGCGCGGTGCAGCTGAGCGCAGCAAGCCGAATGAGCAGCGCTTGCGCGAGTATGCGGATTCGAATCTGCCCAAGATCGCGGCAAGCCTGCTGGCGACGACGCCGGTGTATCCGGAGTTCGAGCAGGTCACGCTGTCTTTCTCCCTCGACAAGATGCGCGAAACGTTGGGTCCCGATGATCCGGTAGTCCGCAAACTGTTGAGCGGCGAATCGCCTGAGACGCTTGCTGACGAGCTCATTAAGCAATCTAAGCTGGCCGATTCCGCGGTTCGCAAGACGCTCTGGGAGAACGGCGATGCAATCAACGCCTCGGCGGATCCGATGATCGTGCTCGCCCGCGATATCGACGCCGAGGCGCGCGCCGTGCGCAAGATCTACGAGGATGAAGTGCAGGCGCCGGTGGCGGCTTCGCAGGAGAAGATCGCCAGGGCGCGCTTCGCCGTGCTGGGCACGAACATCTATCCCGACGCGACGTTCACGCTGCGCTTG
>DATAFY010000025.1:0-2352 GCA_036257205.1 Steroidobacter sp.
ACGTCGTTGCCACGCTGCCGCAGCGGCGGCACCTCGAGGTGGAAGACTGCGAGCCGATAAAGAAGATCGGTACGCAAGCGATTGTCAGCCACGGCCTCAGGCAGCGCGCGATTGGTTGCGCCGATCACGCGGGCGTGCAAAGGAATCTCACGATCGCCGCCCACCCGACAGATCCGGCGCGAGTCAAGCGCGCGCAGCAGTTTCACCTGCATATCGGGCGGCATCTCCGCCGTTTCGTCGAGAAACAAGGTCCCGTGACCCGCGCGCTCGAAGTAGCCTGCTTGCGAACGGATGGCGCCCGTGAAGCTGCCGCGCTCGTAGCCGAACAGTTCCGCCTCAACGAGCGTCGCTGGAATGGCGCCGCAGTTCACAGCTACAAACGGCTCCTGCGCGCGCCCGCTCAGCGCATGGATGGTTTCGGCGATCAGCTCCTTGCCCGTTCCGCTTTCACCTGTAAGCAGCACGCTTACGTTCGTCGGCGCGATGCGTTCGATGCGGTCGAACAATTCGCATAACTGAGGGCACGCGCCGATAAGAACTCCGAGGCTCGTGCGCAAAGGCGCCTCGACGACGTTCGAGTTCGAGGCGAGCCGATCCGGGTGGTGTTCGACCCAGCGGCCGTGGCCGCGTTCGACGGAGCTTCCGATGGCGACGTTCTCCCGACATGTCCGCACAGCGGTTGCGGACGCCCCTGATTGCGCAAACAACGCCTTCTAAACTGATCCGTGCCCGTGATGTTCCTTCAGCGCCGTCCCGGAATCTATAGTGTAAGAAGCGGTGAGGTCATGCAGCTGCGCCAGAAGACGTCGTCTTGCGCTCGTGCGCCGCCATCAGGCGGCGAAACTCCGGCGAGGTTCCTGCAAGCGCGGAGGCCGCACCTTGCGCAACAACTCTGCCGCTGTGCATGACGATCACTTCATCGAAACGCTCCAGGAAATTGAGGCGATGAATGGAGGATACGACGCAGGCGTCTCGCAAGGCGGCGAACAGGTTGGTGAACACCTCCGCCTCCGTTCGCGAATCGAGGCTGGCTGTGGGCTCATCCAGCAGCACCATGGCGCTGCCTTCGGCCGCCAGCAAGCCGCGCGCCAGGGCTACGCGCGCGCGCTGGCCCCCGGACCAGTTCGCACCGCGCTCGGCAATGGGCGCGTTCAGCGCTGTCTCACTTGCACCGAGAAATTCACTGACGCATGCCACCTCGAGCGCGCGCGCGTAATCGCGCAACGCCGGCGACCCTCGCAGGGGCTCGCACAGGCCGAGATTCTCCGCGAGCGTGCCTTCCAAGACCTCGGCGTCTTGCGGAATGAGCGTCGTCGTCGCACGCAGGAAACGGGCCGCCTCGGCGGCCGATACGATCGCGGGCCCATGGCTCTGGTTCAGAACAATACGCTCGGCTTCGTACAGTCCGCACAACACGCGCAAAAGCGTGCTCTTGCCGGAGCCGCTCGATCCAATCAGCGCGTAGCGCTTTCCGCGCTCGAGAGCTAAGGAAGCATGATCGAGCGTTGGGCCGTCGGCGCCCGCGCGCTCATGGCAAAATACGAGATCGCGAATCTCGCATCGATCCCACGGCTCGCCGGCCGCCGGTGAAAACGCCAGCGCGTGCGCGACCGGCGGCTCCCGGATGACGTCCGCGCTGGCATAGTCTGCCTGCTGGCGCGCGAACGTTTGGAAATGGGACGCCACGGCGGAGATGACGCCGCCGGCCTGCAATGCGTACTCCCAGACCATGTAAACGCTGCCGAGCAGCAGGACTCCGCCGCCGGCATTCGCGCCGCCTCGGCTCGCGCGCCAGGCGAAGAGCGCCACGAGCACGCAGCTCAGCGTGCGGCTCGCTATATCCACAACGCACCACTTGGCTTCGTTCAGCAAGATGGAGCGGCGCATCGGTTGGAAAACGGCGTCAAGTCTGCGCTGGAGCAGAGCGATCACTGCACGCGCCTGTCGCAGGGCGAACAGCGTCGTCGAATTGCTCAGCGAGTCGATCAGCGTCGCTGAGTAACGGCGCTCCGCGTCGTTCTCGCATCGCGCGAGCCGAATCATCGCCCGATCGAAGCCGACTACGGAGAGACAGATGAAGCAGAACCCCGCCACTGCGGCCGCTCCGACCCAAGGCTCCAGAAACCAGAGCGCGGCGACGGGGCCGATGAGCCGCACAGCGCTGTTCAGGTAGATGAACTGGCTTTGCGCGAATCCCGATAGCGCCTGACTGCTTTGCTGCACACGATGCGCAGTCGCCGCGGAGTGAGCTCCTTCGTGCCAAGCGAGGGGCAGCCTGAGCAGACGCTCGGTCAGCGCCATGGCGATCCGACGCCGGACGGTGAGCGCGACAGTGCGCTCCAGGAAACGACC
>DATAFY010000277.1:0-3803 GCA_036257205.1 Steroidobacter sp.
CCCACGCCGCTCACGCGTCACCGACTTACTAGAAGTCAGCTCCCAGGCGCATGAAGTAGAAGCGCCCGGTGACAGCGGTTCCATAGAGCCCGATGTAGGTGTTCTGGCCCGTCGAGAACACGGAAGGCGGCTCCTCGTCCAGTATGTTGTTGACGCCGAGACTCAACACGATGTCCTCCGTGACGTTCCACCGGGCACGCAGATCATGCTCCCAGTGCTCGTCAATCTCGTCATAGCCGAGGAAGTTGGCGCCGTCAGCGTTGACCGTGCATGGCCCGTTAAAGCAGTTGATGGCGTCCAGCGACCCGATCATCCTCGAACGGAACCCGAACGACCATGTGTCCATGGTGTAGTCGCCGCCGAAGTTCAGGCGCACGCGCGGCAACCCGACCGGATCGGCCTGATCCACCTGACCCGCACCCGCGCGGACCCCGGGCTCTTCGTATTTGAAGACATATGTTCCCTGATGATCGAGCGTCAGCGTGCCAGGGCCCAGATCCCAACCGCCATACTCGATCGACCAGTCGACGCCGTTGGTCTTCACTTCGCCGTCGCGATTGAAGGCGCCGGAAACCAGTTCGGTGAGATTGCCGGTCGTGGGGCTGCGTGAGAACAGTGCGCACTCCGCCGCCGACCGGCCGGAGCTGTTGTAGCAGGGGAACACGATCTCGGTCTCGATATCGGGACGATCGATGAAGTCCGTCACGATGATGTCCCAGTAGTCCACCGTTGCGCGCAGTCCGGTCAGAAAGGCCGGCTGAAACACGAGACCGACCGTCCATGTATCAGCTTCCTCGGGACCCAGATTCTGCACGCCGTCGGCAAGGTCGCCGCCGGCCAGCGCCGGAAGCTGCGGCGCAGATTGCGTAAATCCGGGCGGCAAGTTGGCGCCGCCGGGACCGCAATTCGCAATCAGTGTGGGATTGCCGCTCGTATCCCAGTTGTTGCACGGGTCGGTGATGAAATCGAACGACACCGTGCCGCCGCTGAAGCTGTCCACCAGCGTGGGCGCCCGGAAGGACGTACCGTACGTCGCGCGCAGCCGCAGCGACTCGATGGGCGCATAGTTCAGGCCAGCCTTGTAGACCGTATCGTCCCCGAACGTCGAGTAGTCGAAATAGCGGCCCTGCAGATTCAAGGTCAGCTCCTGCGCACCCGGGAGGTCCGCAAGCAAGGGGATGTTGACTCCCGCAAAGACTTCATTGACCTCGTAGGAGCCGTCCGTCGAGAACGTCTGGTTGGCGACGCTTTCGCCCGCCTCCGTGACGGGGTCTGGCTTGAACTCCGCGGCCTCTTCACGCCACTCGTAACCGAACGCGATGCCAAACGGGCCAGCCGGCATGTCGAACAGCTCGCCAGACACGACGGCTTGAATCCCTTCGGTGTTGAACTCGGAATCCGTCGACGCCACCTGACGGATGTAGTCGATCTCGGAAGCCGACCAGTTGGCCGGGCGATAGACATCAAGGGCGCCGAGACTGCCGGGTGCGAGTGCGGCGGTGCAGATCGGATCGGCCGCACACAGCGCGGGATCGGAGATCGTGATGGCGCGCCGCAGATTGAACGTCGCGTCCGTCACCGAGTTTCCGATCACTTCGCTGTTCAGGTAAGACAGCTCCCAATCGAGCCTGTCGAACAACTTATCGCCGCGCAGGCCGACGACCGTGCGAAACAGCGTCGCCTCGAAGGACTGCGTGCGCGGACCTACCGTCGATGTCGGACGGACTTGCACAAAGCCTCCGACCCCGGGGAAGGGGCTATACGGATTGGTTCCGGGCACGGTCCATCCGGCCGGAAAGGACGGCGACCCCTGTCCTGCGAAGATGGGATTCGCATCGAGCGTGCTCCTCGTATCGCGCCGCGAATAGATCAGTTCGACGAACGCCTCCGCGTACTCATTGAAGTTGTGCGTCGCGAGCGCCGAAGCGTTGAACTGCTTCTCGCCGTTGATGATGTCCTGCACGAGCGCATAGTCGTAGCGGCCGATCAGCTCGTTCGGGTCGCTTCGCGCATTGTTCGGGCATTGCGCCGTGCCGAACACGTTGGTGCGCTCATCGCCGCCGAACGCGCGCGGCTGCGTGCACCACGCCTCGTCGTTGTCGAACAGCACGAGGCCGCCGGGGTGTGCGCCTGAGCCATTGGTGACGCCCGTCGCCGAGAGCCCGGTAATGCTCGGGATCGCCCAGTCGCGCTCGCGCTGCGGCACGTTGTCCCGATACTTGTGCTCGGCGCTCAGCATCACATGGCCTGTGCTGCTCTTGACGCCGAACACGCCCTGGACGAAGTACTCATCGCTATCGCTTTCCTCCGAAAGACCTGTGCCCGCATTGAACTGAAAGCCTTCGAAGTCGTCGCGCAGGATGATGTTCACGACGCCGGACACGGCGTCAGCGCCGTATATCGCAGAGGCGCCGTCACGCAGGATCTCGACGCGATCGATCATCGCGACGGGAATCAGGCTCAGGTCGGCTGCTTCGTTCTGCAGCGCGTCGGAGTACTTGGGCATCCTTCGCCCATTGATCAGCGTAAGCACTCTGTCTTCGCCGAGGTTGCGCAGGTCAATGGCCTGCGCGCCGCCGCCCGACAGATTCGCGCTCTTGCCGAAGCCGTTGGTCGTTACCGCGATGTCGGTGCGAAGCGCCTCGCCGAGGTCCATCTGCCCGCTTTCGAGAATTTCCTTACTGCCTACAACGGAAATCGGCGACTCGGCGGTAAAGTCTTCGCGCGCGATGCGCGAGCCCGTAACCATGATTTCCTCGATCGTCTGCTGCTCCTGAGCATAGGTTGGCGAAACTGTCGCCGACGCGGCGACGCTCCCGAGCAGCGCAAAGTGAACAGCACGCCGAATTGAGTCGGTACGCATTTGATGTCCCCTTTGGTTATCTGTTCTGCGAGTCAGCAGATGGCCGATGGGTCGCTACGTTGTCATCGCAACGCTCGGCCCTCGCCTGCCGCGCCCGCGTGGCGTGGAGGATACAGTTGTGAGCGTGAAGCGCGGAATTGCGACAGGTACGCGCGCGTGTCGCGCGGCGCGGACAATGTCTGCGAAATGCGAACTGCGCGGAGGCATTCTTTGCCAGAAGCGCGAGCTGTGAAGCAGCAACCTCCGCCACCCATGCCGGGAATACTTTGACAGCAAGAAACTACACGGCCGCCCGTGGCGCTCGGAATTGTTATCTGATGCATCTTGACAACACCCGGCACGCTTGGTCGAAGAGGCTGCGTGTGTCGGTTCGCAGGCTCGTTGACGGAGACAGGTCGACGGCGCCGGCGCCGCTAATCATGCCGATCGTTCAGTCCTTCGCCCCTTGCGCGGCTACTACGGCCTCGGCTGACTTCTCCGCTTACGCAGTTCATCCCCACGTCATCCTTCCGGATGCAAGGTGAGATCTTCCCAAGTAAGAACGCGACCCTTCACAATGCGACCGCCGCATTTACGCCGCCTCAAGCCTTGATCGTCGGGGCTTGCGCCTTCTTGCATGCTCACCCAGCTTGGCATCGCCTCATCTGTTCGTCGGCCCATCGCTTCGCTCCACGCTCGCTTGCACGCTCGATCACACTCACGCAGTTGCGTGTCGCTTCAGTCTCGACGACAGAGAGGACTGTGCCTCCGACGTCGTGCCCATACTTGGCGCACAAAAGAAAAGCGGCGGTCCTGTGAAGGACCGCCGCCAATATCATCAACGTCCTTCTGCGCTTAGAACTTGACGGTCACGCCGCCGAAGATGTAGCGACCGAGCGCGTCGTACACCTGCGGATACGTGTTGCCGTTGCCGGTCGTGCCGACGCTGGTCGTGATGGAC
>DATAFY010000144.1:0-4340 GCA_036257205.1 Steroidobacter sp.
GGCGGCAGCCGGGCGATTTTGGGCGAGGTGGGCGCTTCGCCCGAAAAGTGGTTGTTTGTGTCGGCGCTTCCGGCGTTCGCGATCTATGTCTTCTATCACCCCGTGCTGGAAGTCGCGATGCGCGGCCGCACGCCCGGGAAACGCATGGCTGGCGTGCGCCTGGTGACGCGCACGGGGGACATTCCCGGCGTGGGCGCGCTGCTCCTGCGCAACGTATTCCGTTTCATCGATAGTCTGCCGACTTTTTACGTCGTAGGCCTCGTGAGCGTCGTCATGACGACGCAACACGTGCGCATCGGCGATCTAGCGGCCGGCACGGTGCTTGTGTTCGAGGGTGCGGAGGACGCTCGTGCACTGGAGCGTGTGAGCCCCGTGGGCGGCCTCGATCCGAAGGCTGCGGACCTGGCGCAAGAACTGCTTGAGCGATGGACCTCCCTGGCCGAACCGACGCGCAGCGAGATCGCTCGGTCCCTGCTTGCTCGCCTGCAACCGCAAGCGGCCGAAAGCCCAACCGAAGATGCTGCTCAGCTTCGCGACCGTCTGCAACGCGTGTTGCAGGAGGATGCAGCTGCATGAGCGCGGGGTCGGGCATGCAGGCCTGGCTCACAGCGCGCCTCCAGGTGTGGCGCGCACTGAGGCCCCAGCTCAACGCGCTTGAGCGAAAGCGCAACCATACCGCCGCGGAGGCGCTGCAAGCGATCGAGGCGTATCGCGCCCTGGGGCGCGACCTTTCGATGGCGCGCCGCCTGCTTCCGGGCAGCCGCATCAGCCGCGCGCTGGAACAGCAATACGCGACTCTGCACGCTTTGATCCATCGCACGCCGCACAACTGGCGGGCGCAGCTCATCTCATTATTTCGCGATGAAATCCCGGATGTCGTGGGCAGTCTGGCGACGCCGATCCGCTGGATCACGGTATTGTTCGTTCTGAGCGCAGCGGCCGGCTGGAGCCTCATCATGAGCTTCCCTGAGTTGGTCGCGCTGATCGCCAGCGAACACATGATTAATGGCGTGCAGCGCGGCGTGCTGTGGACCGACGGGCTGCTCAACGTCGTGCCCTCTTCACTTCTGTCGGTGGGGATTCTCACAAACAACATCGCCGTGAGCCTGACCGCCTTCTGCGTCGGCGCACTCTTCGGTCTTGGGACGTTCTACCTGATCGCGCTGAACGGCCTCATGCTCGGCGGCATGTTCGCTTTCACGCATCAGCACGGGCTCGCCGACGATCTGTTCCGCTTCATCATCGCCCATGGCGTTGTGGAACTGTCCGTGATAGTGCTCGCAGCGGCGGCGGGCGCGAGACTCGGCGAATCGCTGATCCGACCGACGCATGCATCGCGGCGCGAGAGCTTTCAGCAGTGCGCGGCGCAAACCGGTCCGTTGCTCCTCATCTGCGCGCTGCTGCTCATCGGCTGCGGCTTCATCGAAGGTTATCTCTCCCCCGATCCGCAGTTCCCGCTGATCAGCCGAGTGGCGGTGGGCTTTGGTTATGGCGCAGTGATGATCGGGGCGCTCACCGGCCGGCTGTTCGGGCGCAAACCTCTCACTCAGCGCACGCCTGGGTCAGCGTCGCGGTATAGGGAGGCGAATCGCGGATACGAGCATGCCGCGAGCGCCGCACGAATGCCTGCCGATCCGAACGAAGCCGGTTCTGTCGAACCAATATGCGCTTCGCTCGCTCACACGCGCCTTCGTCGGCGCAGATCCGCGTAGCAGTTGAAAACCGTTTGTTCCAGTTGGTCCGGATAGGCGACCAGGGCCGCGGCCCCCAGCGTGCGCAACGCCTGCATGTTTCGCTGGAGCCGGGCGCAATATTCCTGCGCGGCGAGCGCCTCGTACGGATCGCGCCAGCTGTGGGCCGGCGCCTGCGCCAGCGCCTCGATCTGGCGGCTCGACAGCCCCGCAATCAGCGGCAGATGCTTGGGCGCCAGCAACCTCGCCGCGGAAGCGAGCTGGCCCGCCGCGGTTGCGTCGTCCAGATCGGTGAGGATCACCACCAGCGTGCGATGCAGCGCGAGCGAGCGGATGCGCAGCGCGGCGTTGAGCGGGTTGGACTCGGCCTGCGAGGCTTGGACGGTCTCGAGCAATCGACGAATGCGCAACACCGCATTCGCGCCGCGCCCAGGCGCAAGCGCAGCGAGCGGCCGATCGGCGAAGAACACCATGCCCACACGATCGTCCTGAGCGACCGCGTATTCCGCGAAACGGGCGGCCACATTGGCGAAGCACCCCAGCCGATCGAGTTCGCCGGCGCGCACTGCGCTCGCCTTACCCACATCGATAGCGAGAATGATGTCGAGGCGTTGATCCTCGGAAAAATCGCGACTGACCAACCGATTCGCACGAGCCGACGCCTTCCAGTCGATCACGTGCAGCGGATCTCCCGGACGATAATCGCGCAGCTGAAGCACCTCGAGACCCGCGCCGACTGCAGCACACAAGCGTACGCCGCCCGCGAGCGCGGCCAGCCGCCGCACCTCGCCTCTCAGGATGTCAGGCGTCGCATGCAGCGTGAATTCTGTCCGCAAAGCTCTCGCCCACCACGCAAGGCCAAGAGCGCCGGCGATGCGCGTACGCACATCGGGCCAGGGATGCGCCCCCAGCCGGCGCGGCATGGCAGCGACTTCGAGCGTTCCCGGCGAGGATGCCGGTGCGCAAACGGTGCGTACGACGTCGTCCACTTCGACGGCGGGCGGGGCGCCCGGCCTGAATTCGAGGGGCAGCGGCCGGCGCAAGCGATGCGAGAACCGAAACTGCAGTGCGCCGGCGCGACCGAGCACCGCCGAGTGCGCGGAGGAAATCTCGAGCCGGACCTGAGCGCGGGCAACCAACCATCCTTCATACGCAAGGCCGAGCAGCAGCACAGCGAGCGGCAGGCGCCAGACGCCCGCGAGCGTCGGATCCGCGCTCCAGGCGCCGAGGATGCCCAGCAGCGCAGTCAGCGCTGCAAGCACCAATGCGTTGCGGCGCAGGCTCATTCAGCGCGGTACAGGAGTCTGGTCGAGTAAACGTTGGGTGACCGTCTGTTCGGTGACCCCTTCCAGCACCGCCTCCGGGCCCAGCATCAGGCGATGCGGGATCACCCAGCGTGCGACTTCTTTCACGTCATCGGGAGAGGCGAAAGCTGAACCGCGCATGCCCGCATTGATCCGCGCCGCGCGCAGCAGCGCCAGAACGCCGCGCGTCGACAAGCCCAAGTGCACATGCGCGTGAGTACGGGAGGCGGCGGCAAGGTCGAGCACATAGGACGTCAGCTCGGGGGCCACGTGAACTTCGTTGATCGCCGCCCGCGCGGCGTCGATCATTTCGGGGGAGAGAGGCTCCGCAGCGCACGTCGCCGAGTGTGCGTCGACAGCGAGGTAACGCTGGAGGACCGCGAGTTCGTCTGCGCGCCCGGGATAGGCCAGATCGACTCGCAACATGAAGCGATCGAGCTGCGATTCCGGCAGCGGATACGTTCCCTCGAACTCGCGTGGATTCTGGGTCGCGATCACAAGGAAATTGGCGGGCAACCGATAATTGCATCGATCCATTGTCACTTGCCGCTCCTCCATCGCTTCGAGCAGCGCGGACTGCGTCTTGGGTCCCGCGCGATTGATCTCATCGACCAAAAGCACATCGGCGAATACCGGCCCAGGACGGAAGACGAAATCGCGGCTCTCCGCGTGATAGACATGCACGCCAGTAATGTCTGCAGGCATCAGATCGGAAGCCCCCTGCACACGCTTGAACACTCCGCCGATCGCGACGGCGATGGTCTTGCTGAGCAGCGTCTTGCCCAGGCCCGGCGCCCCCTGCAGCAATACGTGACCCCGTGCGAGCATCGCGACCGCAATCGCCCGGACCACGGGCTGCAGGCCAACCACCACAGGGGCCGCCGCTTGCTGCAGCTGTTGCTCGAATGACTCCAACGCGTTCGCCATGAGAGTTCCTGAAGTTGTCGTGAATGTCGCTGGATCGCAGCCTTCTTCAACGCAAGTTCGCCCGAGTGCGCGCGAGCAACGTCTGCAACCGTTGCAGATCGACCCGCGATCCACGCACGGCGCGGGCGTGCAACTTGCGAAGCTGGGCCAGATCGTCGGGCGAAACGGCTGCTTGAGCCGAGAGCCAATCCCATAGGGGAGCGCCGTCGGTCGGCAGCCCGCAGCGTCGACGCAGCTCATTGAAGAAATTTGCGAACAGCTGCTGGGCGGCGGCCGCTGGCCGCAAGACCTGTGCGAGAAATCCACCCGTCGCGCGCACAAACGACGCGACGTCGAGCGGCCTCCAGCCTTCGCGCCCCGCGCGAAATGAACGCGGGCCGAGCACGAACACAAGCCACAGACCGAGCAGCCACCAAAG
>DATAFY010000148.1:0-3907 GCA_036257205.1 Steroidobacter sp.
GGACGCCCTGGCGACGCGCTTGTCCGTGCTGACGCGCGCGTTGCCGATGCGCATTCTGCTCGTCGGAAACGACGACCCGGAGCTCGAGGTCGCGGCGGAGCGACTCGCCGCCGCAGGTTTCGAGGTCGCCCGCGCTTACAGCAGCGCCGGGGCCCTCGCTCAGCTGACCGAAGAATGGCGGCCTGTCGTGATCACAGACGAGCAGACGCCGGACATGCACGGCATCGTCTTTATCGAAGCGCTGCGTGAGCGCAGTTTCGACGACATGTACGTGATCATGCTCACCGCAAGCGCCGATTTCGATCAGGAGCGCGGTTACATCGCCGGGGTCGATGACTACCTCGCTAGAAGCGCTCCCGACATCGAGTTATTCGCACGCGTGCGCGCGGCATTCAATACGCTCGCGCTGCGTCGGTCGCTGACCGCGGCCGAATCGGAGCCGGAGGAATCCGCCCGCGTCGACCCGCAGTCTGGCGCCTGCGCGCCGCGCGAACTCACACGAAGACTGCAGTTGGAGATTCGTCGAGCGCAACGGTATGGACGACAGATCTCAGTGGTCGTCATTCACGTGAGCGGCGAGTGCGGGGCGTGTCCCGCCCCCGAGATATTGCGCGACTTGGTGCGCACCATCGAGGTGAACGCGCGCGCCAACGTCGACTGGGTGGGTCGAATGGAGAATGCATCCGCAGCAGCCTTCGTCCTGGCGCTTCCGGAAGCAGCCATTGTGGATGCGCCCGCAATCATGGAGCGGGTGCTGAACGCCCTGAGAGGCGTTGCGACGTCCAGCGGCGCACGTCTCGCGTTTGAAGCGGGCCTCGCGGCGCTTGACCGAACGACCGCTGAAGGCGTGCAAATCGATGCGGGAGAGTTGCTCGAGGCAGCCGAGCGCTGTCTCAAGTGCCCGGGCCATGTGGGGGACGAGCAATTGCTCGCCGTACAGCGCAGCGTAGGCTCGCATGTCGCAATCGCCTGCCGTCATGGGTACGTCGTCGACTCGCAGTGTTCGATGAAAGGCGCGGGCGACCCAGACGCTCAGAAGCAGCCCTATTTACCGGGGTGAGCGCTGCGCCGTTCGGATGCGGCGATTGACCGCTGGCGCATTCGCCGCGAACATGCGCACCTCCTCGATGCGGGCTCCAGCGTGAAAAGATCCCCAAGGCTGCTGTTTTTGGCGCTCTGCGCAGCGTTGACGCTAACCTCGTGCGGCTGGCGGCTCCAGGGGACCGCCAAACTATCCGAGGCCATGTCTGCGACCTATATTGAGACCAAGGACAGATACACGGATTTTCATCGCGCGCTGCGCGACGGACTGGTCGCATCGGGCGCGCGGATCGCATCTCGGCCTGCTGATGCCACAGCCGTCGTGCGAATTATGAAAGAAGAAAGCGGCCAGCGCGTTCTCTCGGTCTCCGCGCTCAATACGCCCGAAGAGTACGAGGTGTTCTATGCGATCGAGTACGCTGTCGAACATGACAATGGCGAATTGATCCCGCCGCAGAAGCTCGAGCTGACCCGCGACTACAGCTACGATGAGGAGGCGGTGCTCGCGAAACAGCGGGAGGAGGCGATTTTGCGCGAGGCCCTCGCCCGAGACCTGGCGGCCCTGGTGTTGCGCAGGTTGTCAGCCCTCTAGTGCGGCCCCGCTGCTTGTGAGACCGCCCTTGAACGATAGGGCGAACGCCGTATTGTGCATCGCCGATATCGGCGCGTCGTCCATCGCAACGCTGCTCCGGCGTTTCGGACTGAACATGATCGTGCTCGCGCCGGCGGCCGTAATCCCTGGATCCTTTTGGGGCGAGCGCGAAGCAGGCCTCGTCCGCGACGGGCTCTACGTTCGAGACGACACGCCGCTGCATTCCGCACTCCACGAAGCGTGTCACTTCATCTGCATGGACGCGGCGCGGCGGGCCAGGCTGGAGTGTGATGCGGGCGGCGATTATGACGAGGAGAACGCGGTGTGTTATCTGCAGATTCTTCTCGCCGACCAGCTGGACGGGGTCGGTCGCGACCGCATGTGCGAGGACATGGATGCCTGGGGTTATACGTTCCGGCTCGGCTCGGCCAAAGAGTGGTTCGAGCGCGACGCTGAAGACGCCTATCGCTGGCTCGCGCAGGAGCGTCTGATCGACAGCAAGGGAACCCCGACGTGGCTGATCAGAAACTAACCGCTCGCGTCTGCACAGGCCTCTGCGGAGCGCGCCCGTAGTTTTAGGCTTGACGCACCACCACAACGGTCGACGGCCGAGCGAGGACGGGCGCGCGGCGCCCTCATCTGAATCGATCCGTAGCGCTCACCAATTCATGCACCGTGCCCGCTTCAAAGGCGGCGTGACCCGCATCGGGGACGATGCGGAAGTCGGCTTCCGGCCAGGCCTTGTGCAGGGCCCATGCCGTTTGCAGCGGGCATACTACGTCGTAGCGGCCCTGCACGATGACCGCCGGAATGCGCCGGATGCGCTCGACCCCTCGCAGGAGCTGGTCTTCGCTCTCGAAAAAGCCGCGGTGGACGAAGTAATGACATTCGATGCGCGCTACGGCCACTGCGAAATCCTCTTCGCCCCACTTTGCGACGTTCTTTTCATTCACCTGCAGATAACTGGTCGCCGCTTCCCACACCGACCAGGCGCGCGCTGCATTCACACGCGTTGCGCGATCCTCGCTCCTCAGGCGTTTGTAGAAGGCCTGGATTAGATCGCCGCGTTCCTCAGCCGGGATGGGGGCGACGTACCGTTCCCAGCGGTCCGGAAACAGCGCGCTCGCGCCTTCCTGATAAAACCAGCGCAGCTCGAATTGCGAGAGCATGAAGATGCCGCGCAGGACCAGTGCGCTCACTCGCTGCGGATGGCTTTGTGAGTAGGCCAGACCGAGGGTCGATCCCCACGAGCCGCCGAAGACAAGCCACTTGTCGATGTCCAGGTGCTCTCGGAGTTTCTCCATGTCTTCGACGAGGCGCCAGGTGGTGTTGTCCTCCAGGCTGGCGTGCGGGCGGCTGCGGCCGCAGCCGCGCTGATCAAACAGCACGATGCGGTACGCGTCAGGATCGAAGAAACTGCGCGCGCGCGGATCGCAGCCGGCGCCCGGGCCGCCGTGCACGAACACGGCCGGTTTGCCTTTCGGATTGCCGCATTCTTCGTAATAGATTTCGTGGAGGTCAGAGACGCGCAGATATCCCGTACGGTACGGCTTTACGGCGGGATACAGCGTGCGAAGTCCCGCAGGTGAACGCGGGGTCCGTTTGCGCTTCCCCAGCACCGCATGGCGTGCGTGACTGCGCTGCGTGCTCGCCGGACTGCTGATGCTGCGGCGGCGGGGCGCCTTGCGCTTCGTAGCCATCGAACGTTCTCCTGCACTTAAGGATGGGCCAAGCATAGGCGCCTGGGTGATGAAAAAGGAGACTAAGAGGTCGCGCCTGACGCCGTCGCCTCTCGTGGCTTGTCCGTCTGGCAGAGCAGAATCGTCGCCGCTTTGGGAGCGCTCGCGTTCGTAGGCGGAAGCCTAGTCCGTCCAAAGCTCCCTTAGGTGCGGCCCCGTTCGTGGCTGTTGAGCTCCGGCGCTTCGCGTGGTTCATTCCAGGAATCTCGGCTCGAGAGGCACGGCGCCTTGCAGCGGCAGTTGTTCGGTTCGCCGCGCAGATGCCGTGGGCGGCGCTGCGCGAACTCGCGGCGGTACGGCGCCATCGGCGTACGCCGACCGCTAAGCCGATCGATCGAACATTCCAGAAAGCGGTCGCACTCACCTGGGTAAGCGAACGGTCTGCGGCTGGAGCAAGAGCGTGCACGCAAGCTGATCCGCTAAAAGTCTCAACTGCTTTGCCCAACCGCGCAGCGTTGGCTGCTCCTAAACTTGGTCTAGCGCTCGGCCGCCGCGTGAGGATCCCGCAAATCTCAGCCACAGTGGTTCCGTTGCG
>DATAFY010000211.1:0-2050 GCA_036257205.1 Steroidobacter sp.
GACGAAGCTTCATGAGCTGATCGACGAGGTCCTCCAACCCTATCGACTCGGGCTCGCGGGTCGGGTGACCATCGAGACCTCGGTGGCGGAATCGCTGCCGCCGCTGATGGTTGACAAAGGCGTGCTGGCGCGGGCCTTGACCAACATCATCGAGAACGCGCTTCATGCCATGCCCGGTGGCGGCACGTTGCGGATCGAGGGCGCCATTGAGGACGAGGGTCGCGTGCGGTTGGAGATCATCGATACGGGCGTGGGGATGGATCCCGCTTCGCTCGATCGAATCTTCGAGCCGTACTTCTCCACTCGTGGCAGTGGCACCGGTCTGGGACTCACCATCGCCAAACGCAACGTCGAGCTCAACGAAGGAACGATCGCGGTCGAAAGCGAACGCGGTCGCGGGACCACGGTCCGGATCACACTGCCGATGGCTCGGGCGGTGGCGTAGGGTCCGGGTCGCGACGCCGAAACTTGTGAATTGCAAGGTCGACGAAACCCGAGACGAGGTAGGTGTAGGCCATGATCAGAAGGACTTCGTGCGGGTAGGTCACGATCATGGCCAGCACGGCGGCGAGCGGAATAAGCGCCTGATAGCGGCGGCGCTCCCCCAGGTCGATGGTCTTGAAACTGCGAAATCTGATGGTGCTCACCATCAACAACGCCGGGATCATGACGAGAAACACGGCAATGAACGCTTGGGGTCGGTTGTGAAAGCCGTATGGGTAGTAGAAGACCGTCGAAGCCACGATTGCGGCGGCCGCTGGACTCGCCAAACCAACGAAGTAGCGCTTGTCAGTGTTCTTCTGAATATTGAATCGCGCCAGGCGCAGCGCGGCGCCGGTGACGAATAGGAAACCGACGGCCCAGCCAAGCCGCCCCAGCGGTCGCAGGCCCCACGCGTACGCCAGGACTGCTGGCGCCATCCCAAACGAGATGATGTCCGCCAGCGAGTCCAGCTGCACGCCGAACTCGCTCGTGGTGCCGGTCATGCGCGCGATCCGACCGTCGAGCATGTCCAGGACCATGGCGACGCCGATGAACAGCGCGGCGGTCTCGAGGTCGCCATGCATCGCGTAGACCACACACGACCAGCCACAGAACAGGTTGGCCAGTGTAAACAGGCTCGGAAGCAGCGAGACGCCGTGCCGAATGCCGCGACGGTGATGCATGCTCACTTCGTGACTCCCACCGCCGCAGCCGATTTGAGGTCCGTTGCGGCCACTGCCAATGTCGCCACCATCGATTCGCCGCCGACCACGCGGTCGCCGACCTTGACCGCGATCGCAGCATCACGGGGCAGGAACAGGTCGATGCGCGAGCCGAACTTCATGATGCCGAAGCGTTCGCCGAGGGCGACGTGTTGACCGACAGCGAGTCGCGTCACGATCCGCCGCGCCAGGATGCCCACGATCTGGCGGCAGATGACGAGGGTGCCGCGATCGTCGAACCAAACTTCCGTCCATTCGTTATGGGTGCCCGCGTCTTCACGGTAAGCGGGCAGGAACTTCCCGCGGTGATACGCCACGCGGCGAACGACGCCAGCCACGGGGGCACGATTGACATGGACGTCCATGGGCGACAGGAAAATGCTGATCTGCTGCCACGTTCCGGCGGGGGCAGCGGGCCCCTGAGCCTCGCCGACGATCATCACGCGACCATCGGCTGGCGAGACAACGAAGCCCGGGCCGTCTGGGATGCGCCGATCGGGATCGCGAAAGAAGAAGACAAAAAAGCCCGCGAGCACCACCAGTGGCACTGCCCAGAAGCGACCCGCCCACCACGCCACGACGACGGCGAGGAGCAGCGCCCCGACGATAAACGGCCAACCCGCGCGATCGATGCTCATTCAGATTCGATGATAAGTGATTCGACGCGTGCCGCCGTAGGTGGGAGCGAGAGTGCCGGGCCCAATCGGGCCCGGCAAAAGATGTGCTGTGGAGCCGGGGGCTCTCCCGGCAGAACGCTAGGCGGAAACGATGGTGCCCGACGCGTCACGTCGCAACGATCGCGCGATATCCTCCATCCGATCCTTGAGCCGGAGCTTTTGTTTTTT
>DATAFY010000215.1:0-3152 GCA_036257205.1 Steroidobacter sp.
CGCTGCTGACGGTGGCCGTGAAATCGGCGATCGCGTCCAGGGGCAGACTAGGGTGGTCCCAGATGATGTCGAATGTGTTAACACCCGACGTCAGGTTGATGGTCGCGGCACTGGCGTTGGCGGTGACGCCAAGGCTCAGGACCGCCGCGACGCTTGCGGCACGCACAAGGGTTTTGATCATATTGGTTTGACTCCGTCTACACACGGTTTCCACAAGCCGGGTATCCACCGGCGTGGAATGCAAGAGCAAGCTCGGGGCCACGACATTTCGTGAAAAAACAGGCGGTTTTTGCTACCCCCGCGTCGTAAAGTCTTCGATCGTTGAGACTTTTGTCGCGAGCCACCTTGCGACTGTGAAGCCGCGTGAAGGCCGCGGTCCCTCGCGGCCCCGGGACGCCCTCAGGGAACGGATGAAGGCTTCAGGTGTGTGGTCACCGTAACTTATTGTTTTTACGTGATTTGTAACCTCACACCGACCGGGCCTCTTATGAGCTGCCGCCATTCTGCCCTTACAATACAAAAGTCTGCTCAGGGCTGGACTTGCCGGTCGTCGTGTCGAACAGCCCGCAAGATATAGCCATTAAACCTTGTATTCTCAATAAATTACATCTTACGGCTTTCGCAGGGCCTCCATCCTGCCGGGAGCGCAATTTGCACAACGGTGACGCGAACTCCTATGCCTATTTCGAAAAGCCAGAACGCACGGGTCCCCCTCGCCTGCCGCCTCGCACCTCCATGGCTGATCAGCTTGATGCTGGTCCTGGCCGCCGGCGCGTGCTCCCGCGATCCGCAGGCGCTGAAAGCCAAACATCAGGGCCGTGGCGACGAGTACGCGGCTCAGAAGAAGTTTGCCGAGGCGGCGATTGAATACCGGAATGCGGTCCAGGCCGTTCCCCAGGACGGCGAGGTCCGGCTCAAGCTCGCTGAAGCGCTGTGGCAAGCGGGTGAATTGAGCAAGGGCGCCGCTGAATACGTCCGCGCAGCGGACCTACTCGAGACCCGCGAGGACGTCCAGGTGAAGGCGGGGAATCTGCTTCTTGCAGGCGGCAACTTCGACGACGCGAAGGTGCGCGCGGAGAAGGCGCTGAAGCTGAAGCCCGACGGCGTCGAAGCGCACATTCTTCTCGCCAACTCGCTCGCCGGTTTGAAGGACATTGAAGCGGCAATCGCGGAAATCGAAGAGGCGATTCGGCTCGAACCTGGCCGCAGCGGAACGTACTCGGATCTCGGGACGTTCCAGACGGCGAGAGGGCGGCACGACGAGGCGGAGAAGGCGTTCCTCAAGGCGGTATCGCTCGACAGGAAATCGTCACACGCGCACCTCGCGCTCGCGAACTTCTACTGGGTGCGTCAGCGATGGACCGAGGCCGAAAAATCCTTGAAGGACGCCATCGACGCGGATTCCGAAAACCTTCTGGCGTACCGCGCGCTCGCCAGTCTCGCGGTGGCCCAGAAGCGACCGGAGGAAGCGGAGAGCTATCTCAAGAAAGTCGCCGATCTCAGCAAGACCCCGGAAGCGACGCTGGCGCTCGCCGACTTCTACATCACGCGCAATGACTTCTCCAAGGCGCGAACGCTCATTGAGCCGTTGGCGAAGGAAGGCCGGGCGATGGCGACGGCGAACGTGCGGCTCGCCGCACTCGATCACACGTCAGGCAACCGCGACGAAGCGTATGCGCGTATCGAGAAAGTGCTGGCGGCCGATCCGAACAACATGCCGGCCCTGCTGGCGAAGACGTCGATGCTGCTGACCGACAACCGGGCGAACGATGCGGAGCAGTCGGCGAAGCAGGCGATTTCCGCCGATCCCAATTCCGCGACGGCGTACTTCGCGCTCGGCCGCGCCGCAGAACGTCGCAACGAGTTGGCGGCGGCGGAGCAGGCGTACAAGGATGCGCTGCGTGTCAACCCGCACGCCACCGGCGCGCAGGTGGCGCTCGCGCAGCTTCAGCTGCGCGCGGGCCGTGCACCGGATGCGGTCAACCTCGCCGAGAGCGCGTTGAAAACCAATCCAGGCAGCCCCGAGGCGCGCTTGACGCTCGTCCGCGGCCTGATCGCTCGCGGCGATCTCGCGCGAGCCGAGACTGAGCTCGCGCAGCTTGCCAAACAGTATCCCAACGCCAGCGCGGTCCACGTCCAGCGCGGCCTGCTGCTCGGCCGCAAGAGGGACCTGGCCGGCGCGCGCCGCGAGTTCGACGAGGCGTTGAAACTCGCCCCGGCGTCGACCGATGCGTTGAATGGTCTGATCGCCCTCGACTTCGCCGAGCGGCGCCCGGATGCCGCGAAAACCCGCATCGCCGAGCGCGTTCGTGATGACAACGCGTCGGTCGATCTGCTGATGCTGGGCGGCCGCACGTATATGACGGCCGGCGATTCTGCGGAAGCCGAAAAACTGTATCGCCGTGTGCTCGCCAAAGACGCGTCCTATTTGCCGGCGTACTCCGCGCTCGCCCAGCTCTATTTGAAAGAACAGCGCCTGAACGAGGCGCTGGCAGAATTCGAAGCGCTCGCGCAGCGCGACAAGAAGCCCGTTGCGGCGCTGACGGCCTCGGGCATGATCCTCGAGACGCAGGGAAAGAAAGGCGAGGCGCGTCAGCGCTACGAGCGCGCGCTCGCCACCGATCCGTCGGCGGCCGTCGCGGCGAACAATCTCGCGTGGATGCAGGCCGAGTCCGGAGAGAATCTCGACGTCGCGCTGCAGCTGGCGCAGACGGCGTACAGCAAACTCCCGGAGAATGCGGACGTCAGCGACACCCTGGGCTTCGTCTACTACAAGAAGGGTCTGTATCCGCAGGCGGTGAAGCTGCTGAAGGCGAGCGTGGAGAAGGAGCCGGCGCAGCCGCTATTCCACTATCACCTGGGGCTGGCGCTGTCGAAGAGCGGGGACACGGACGGCGCCGTCAAGCATCTGACGAAGGCGTTGGAGCTGCCGAACTTCACCGAAGCGGCCGACGCGCGCGCGGTGCTCGCGACGCTTCGCTGACGTCGCTGACGAACAGCCGCACCGCACGCGCGAAGCGTTCGCGTTCCGTCTCGTACCACTGGCGCGCGCTGTTTCCAAGCGCTCGACGTTCATCGGCTGACATCGCCAGGACACGGCCGACCTGCCGTTCGAGATCGACGGGATCGACGAAGTACCGCATTGCCAGTGC
>DATAFY010000225.1:0-4418 GCA_036257205.1 Steroidobacter sp.
TGGAGATCCGGTTTACGCAGAAACAACCGCCGACCTCAAGGAACATATCCGCCCCGCATGAATACGGGTTCTACGCCAACGTCAACCCGCACGTCGATCACCCGCGCTGGAGTCAGGCGCGCGAACGCCGCATTGGCGCCGGCTTGTTCAATTCGCGCGCGCCCACTGTGATGTTTAACGGCTATGAACAGGAGGTTGCGGCGCTCTACAAGGGGATGGATCTGCGAAAGTACTATTAAGAAGCGAGTAGTGAATGATCAGCAGTGCGCCTTGGGTCGAATTGCGCGCATGAAGAAAGAGCGAATCCGCATCCTCAAGGCGCTGCTTTTTGCGGCGTGCCTGGCGCCCTTTTTGAGCGTTCTCTGGCGAGCGTTTGAACTGGGCGGCTCAGACCTGGGCGCGAATCCAATCGAGAAGATTCAGGACGCCTTCGGGCAGTGGGGATTGCGCTTTCTGCTCATCACGCTCGCGATCACGCCGCTGCGCGACTGGTTTGGCGCGCCTTGGCTGATTCAGATGCGGCGCATGTTGGGGCTGTACGCCTTTGGCTACGTACTAGCGCATTTCCTGACGTGGTTGGTTCTCGACCAGACACTGTACTGGCCGGGCATTCTCGCCGACATTTCTAAGCGGCCGTTCATCACGATCGGTTTTGCCGCCCTGCTGATGCTCATCCCGCTCGCGGCCACCTCCACCAACGGGATGATGCGGCGGTTGGGTCGACGTTGGAAAACGCTGCATCGTCTGATCTATCCGATCGTATTGCTCGGGGTTTGGCACTACTACTGGCAGGTCAAAGCAGACGTCAGCGAACCGCTGCTGTACCTGGCCATCGCAATCGTCTTACTCGCGTGGCGCTTCAGGAAACGGTTCGCCGGCCGCGCAGCCGGATTGTCGGCCGGAACGCCATCGGCCGCCGCGCCGCGCACTTGAGGGCGTTGCAGGTTGAGCGCTGCGGGTGAACCCCCCCGCCCCTACATCGACGTGCGGATCGTCCAGAGCTCTGGGAAGAAGCGCAGTTCCAGCGCCTTGTTCAGATAAGCAACGCCGCTGCTGCCGCCCGTGCCGCGATTGTACCCGATAATGCGCTCCACCGTCTTCATGTGACTGTAGCGCCACAACTGGAACTTGTGGTCTAGGTCCACGAGCTTTTCGGCGAGATCGTAGAGATCCCAATGATCCTCCACGCTGTGGTAAACGGTGAGCCACGCAGCCGCAACCTGTTTGCTGGGTTGATAGGGCTGCGACCAGTCGCGATCGAGGTACTCATCCGGAATCTCAAAGCCCCGGCGGCTCAGCAGGCGTAATGACTCGTCGTAGATGCTGGGGCTATGCAGGAGTCGCTGCAGCGCCTCGTACTTTTCCGGGTCGCGCTTGTGCACGGCGATCATGTCGGCATTCTTGTTGCCGATGATGAACTCCAGCATTCGGTACTGATACGACTGGAACCCCGACGCTCGACCGAGCTGGTTGCGAAACATTGAATATTCGGCCGGGGTCATGGTCGCCAGCACATCCCAGGATTGCACCAGCTGCGCCTGGATGCGCGAAACGCGCGCCAGCATCTTAAAGGAGGGTCCGAGATCGTCGCGACGAATGTGATCGAGCGCGGCCGTCAGCTCGTGAAGGCACAACTTCATCCATAGCTCCGAGGTCTGATGGATGATGATGAACAACATCTCATCGTGCTGGAGCGATACGGGGCGTTGCGCGGACAGAATTTCATCCAGCGCGAGATATTGTCCGTAGCTGCGCGACTCGCCCAGATCCCAGTGGATCTGCTCGTCCGAGAGGTCGACGGGACGGCGCGGGGGAGTTTCTGAAGGAGACATGATGCTGCTGCGTGTATTACGGCAAAAGGAAATTGCGCGAGTCGCTGTTCACCGCTCGCTCATCGATACTCGCTCCTCGCTCCATCACCCAAACACCCATCCTGGGACCCGCCGCCAACCGCTCACGAGCTCGCGATCCAGACGGCGGTACTCGGGCTCGTGCGCTTCTACGAGCGCCCAGAATCGTTTGGAATGATTCATGTGCTTCGTGTGCGCGAGCTCATGCACAAGCAGGTATCGCATGACCGCCGGCTCGAGAAACAACACGCATGCGTTCAGACTGATCGTCCCCGACGCCGAACAACTGCCCCAGCGCGTCCGCTGACGTCGGACCTGAAGGCGCTGAAACCGAAAATCGCCGCGCGCGGCGACTCGGGAGAGTTCCCGGCTCAATGCTTCGAACGCACGCTCCATCAGCCATGCGCGCAACACCGCGCCCACTTGGCGCTCATCGCCCACCTGCCCGCGCAAGATGAGTGCGTCGGTCGTCTCGTGCGAGTGCGCCCGGACGCCTCGCCTTGCGTCGGGTTCGTAGACCAAAGCGTAGCGGCGTGCGATCGCAGACAGCTCGATCGCCGCGGGGCGCATGTCCCCACTGAGATCCGCTGCACTCGAGAGATCCTGCACACGTCGATCGATCCATTGACGATGCATGCCCACAAAACGCTCGACCGCCGCGGCGGACGCCCCTGGAGGCGCCACCACCTCGACGCGGCCGCCTGGGTAGACCCGAACCGATAGACGCCGCGCGCGGCGACTGACGCGCACATTCCAGCGTTCGCTCTGGCGCGCCTCGAACAACTGCAGCTGCGCCGCCATATGTGCTTCAGGAGGGGTCACAATGGGAGTTTAGCGCGGCCGCTCAGGGACGGTCTGCAGCAAGTGCCGCCCCGGCAGCGCCCGGGCGTCAGATACCTCCGACCGAGGGGCGAGCGGCCCCTTGCGGCGTACGCGCATCGCGCCGCGCCGCCTTGCCAGCGGCGCACCAGGCATATTCGACACGGGCGGCTGCATCCACGATGCCCACTTTACCCTCCCGGTGCGGCCCTTGAACGAACGTGACGAGCGCCGCCTCGACGCAGCACGGAAGTGCAAGCGCGGCATCTGCATTACAATTCATCAATCAAAAATAGCACATGCACCGAGTACCCCTGATTGTCCCCGCCGAGCTCTGTACCACCCGAACTCATCGACATCGGTGTGAATCTTGCGCATGACAGCTTCGACCACGATCGCGAGAGAGTGATCGCAGATGCGCAGCGCGCGGGCGTCTCGCGAATGGTGATTACAGGCAGTTCGCTTGCGAGCACGCGCGCCGCCATCGAAATGGCGAGCCGCGACTCGCGGCGCTTTCGTTGCACCGCCGGCGTGCATCCACACCATGCGACCGACCTCGATGATTCACAGTTGCTCGAGTTGCGAGAACTCGCGCGCCGGCCCGAAGTCGCCGCCGTGGGCGAATGCGGCCTTGACTACTTCCGCAATTTTTCGCCGCGGGAAGCGCAACTGAGCGCTTTCCGTCGGCAGCTTGAGCTCGCGATCGAAGTCGGGAAGCCGGTTTTCCTCCATCAGCGCGATGCACACGAGGATTTCCTCGCGGTCATGACCGAGTATCGCGCGCAACTGGCGGGCGGCGTCGCCCACTGCTTCACGGACGGATTGACGCAAGCGCAGGCCTATTTGGCGCTCGATCTGTATATCGGCGTGACGGGTTGGATTTGCGACGAACGACGCGGCCTGCACTTGCGCGAGGTCGTCCGGGCGGTTCCCGCGGAGCGTCTGCTGATAGAGACCGATGCGCCTTATCTGCTGCCGCGTAATCTGAATCCGCGTCCGAAAGATCGGCGCAACGAACCAAAGCACCTGCCGAGCGTTCTACTGGCGATCGCGAGCGCGCGCGGCGATTCGCCCGAAGAGCTGGCGGCGGTCACGACTCGCAACGCCCTTGCGTTATTTTGCTGGCGTTAGTCGCAATGCACTCTCGTTAAAGTCGCTTCAATGAACGCCGTACGCCTGCAGCAAGTCGTGGCCGAAGCGTGGGACAGCTCGATCGTTCCTGCGCTGTGCGAATACATCCGCATCCCGAACAAGTCCTCGCATTTCGACCCGGAGTGGGAACAGCATGGGCACATGCAACGCGCCGCCGAACTGCTGCGGCGCTGGTGCGAAGCCCATGCGCTGCCGGGGATGAAGGTGGAGATCGTGAGTCTTCCCGGCCGCACGCCCCTTCTTTTCATCGATATTCCGGCGACGGGGGGCTCCGCTTCCGAGGATTGCATCCTCATGTACGGACACATGGACAAGCAGCCGGAGTTCGTGGGCTGGGCTGACGGCCTGGCGCCCTGGACGCCTGTATTGCGAGATGGGCGGCTGTATGGGCGCGGCGGCGCGGATGATGGCTATGCCGTGTTCGGCTCGGTGCTCGCGCTGCGCGCGCTCGCCGATCAGTCCATCCCGTACGCTCGCTGCGTCATCCTGATCGAGGGCAGCGAAGAAAGCGGCAGTCCCGATCTGCCCGCGTACATCGAGGCGCTCGCGCCGCGTATCGGGGAGCCGTCCCTGGTGGTGTGCCTGGACGCCGAATGT
>DATAFY010000246.1:0-2419 GCA_036257205.1 Steroidobacter sp.
CTGCGTCTGGGCATGCCGGCCACCGTTCGTTTCGATCTGTCAGGCAACCTCCGGCGGCGGCGTGCGTCATGAAGGACGCAAGCGATTCGTACGCGCGCTCGAGTTGACGCAGTCACGAGCGGCGGGCGGGTTGATCAGTCAGCTCGAAGTTGCGAGCTATCGCGCCCAGCTGGCCGACGCGCCAGCGCGTACGCCGCAACTGCAACAGCTTGCGCATCAGCTCACGAACGCCCTGTCCGCGTTGCTCGGACAGCCGCCCGGACTGACGGAGGAACTGACGGGCGAAGCTTCGCCGCCTCGGCGGACCGACGTGATTGCGATCGGCTTGCCCACCGATGCCGCGCGCCGGCGATCAGACATCCGCTCCGCCGAGGCGCGCCTGCATGCTGCGACCGCTCAGATCGGTGTCGCGATCGCCGATCTATATCCGCGCATCACGCTTACGGGGGGATTTCTCCAAGAGGCGCTGCAAGGGGCCGACTTGAGGGAGTGGGGCGCGCATCAATGCCAAGCCTGTCATTGCCCCTTTTTGACGGTGGGCGGCGTCGCGCCACGGTGGAGCTGCGCGAACTGCAGCAGCAGGAGGCGGCGGTGAACTATCAGCAAACGGTGCTGCGCGCGTGGCGAGAGGCTGATGACGGCCTGAACGCGTACACGGCGGAACGCCGGCGTCATGAAGAATTGGGAGTCGCGGTGAACGCGAGCCGCGATGCATACGAAATCGCCCGGATGCGTTACGAACACGGGGTGACGGATTTTCTAGTTGCGCTCGATGCACAACGTACGCTGCTGCAGGCTGAGCGTGCCTACAGCGAGAGTTCGACCGCGCTGTTGACGCAGCTCGTGGCGCTGTACAAAGCGCTCGGCGGCGGTTGGGAGACTCCGTAGCTCTGCGACATCGCAAACGTCCTTTCCTCGCCCGCGTCGCCCCAGAACGCACGCCGACGCACTGTCGTCAATGTGCGTTCAGCGCCACTCGCAACTCTGCGGAACTCGTCAATCGATCGGCGTATTGCTCTCTCATATTTCAACGGCGATGCTCGGTGTGCGGGCCCTGATCGCTGTACTCCGCTTTCCAACGGAGGCCTATGGGCATATCTCTGTGTTCAGTTGCGTCGCGAACGCGCCTTGCGGCGTGCGCTCTCGTGTGGGCGGCGCCGCTGCACTCCGCGTTCGCTCAGGGCGCGAGCGAGCAGCATGCGCCGCCGGCGATCAGCCCTGATGCGCCGCCGCCGCCGATGGACGAGGAAAAGATTGATCAGTTTGCCGACGCTTACGTTGTGATCGAGGAGATTCATCAACGGGCGATGCTCGATCTCGACCAAGTTCACGACCCCGAGGAGGCGAATGAAGTCAAGGCGCGGGCTGAAGCGCAGATGATCAGAGCCGTCGAGCGCAGCGGCCTGGAGCTCGCCGAATTCAACCGCATCGCCGAACGGATGAGCGCGGACCCGGAACTTCGGGCAAGGATTACGAGCAGAGTGGAGGAGCGTCGCCGAATTTAGCGGCCGCGGGCCGAGGGGGCGCATCTTCAGTGAGGAGGTCGTTCGCCATGTGGGAGCCAGTCAGTTACGCCGACAGGAGTGGATATCTGGGCGTCGGGCTTGCGGCAGCCGCGTTGGGAGCGACAGCGGCGTTGTTGCTCGATCCTCGTTCCGGAAGGCGGCGGCGCGCGTTGATGCGCGATCAAGTTGCTCGCCGCGCTCATCAGGTTCAGGAATTCATAGGCAAGGCGGGACGGGACGCCCGTCAGCGCGCTCACGGATTTTACAGTGAGCAAACCTCACGCTTGCGGCCCGACCGCGGCGATGATCATGTAATCGCCGAGCGCGTGCGGGCCGCGCTGGGACGGCTGACGTCTCATCCAGGACCGATCTATGTTACGTGCAGCAACGCAGCGGTGCGTCTGCGCGGCGACGTCCTTCAGCGGGAGGAAGCAGCGGTCGTGCACGGCGTCGGACGAGTGCGCGGGGTGCGTGAGGTTGTCAACGAATTGCGGGCGCACGCGAACGCGGGTCACGTCTCCGCCTTGCAGGGGGCGGGCGTGCAGCCTGCGCCTGGGCGCTTCGAATACTTGCAGACGAACTGGTCGCCGGCGCCGCGCCTGTTCGCGGGCGCGGCAGCGCTCGCGCTGGTCGCCGCAGGCATGGCGCGCCGCTCGCCTGTCGCGGCCGTCTGCGGTGCGGCCTTGCTGGCGCGCGCGCTATGGAACAGACCGCTCACGCACCTGATCGGCGTGCGCGCGAGGGACACAGACGGCGTGGAGGTGCATAAGACCATCGAAGTGTACGCAGAAGTCGATGAAGTCTATGCATGCTGGCGCGATCCAGAATGCTTCCCGAGGTTCATGCGCCGCGTGCGCAGCGTTGAGAAGCTGGATGACGCACACTACCGATGGACCGTTGACGGGCCCGCAGGG
>DATAFY010000313.1:0-2185 GCA_036257205.1 Steroidobacter sp.
GCATTCGCCGCAAGGCCGCCGCCAACGACAGTAAGGTCGTCCGCGCGATATTTGATGGCCTCGACCGGCAGGGCGCCAACGGAAAACACGTAATCCTGCGCCGCATGACCGACAAGAAAAATGCGGGCCGCAGCCGACATCGTCATGCTACCTCAAGCTGCAAGGTTGCGACCCGAGGTCGCCTCGAAGAGGTGAACCGCTGCCGGATCGACCACGAAATGGCCGGTAGCGCCGGCAAGGGCGCTGCGGTTGCCCGGTACACATACTGTAACAGCCTCGGTCGGCGAGCCAGTGGCTGGGTGCGCTACGAGAGTCGTTTCCACGCCGAGAAACTCAGCGACATCAACATGAAGAGGGGCTGCATTGTCGGCAGCTTCCGCTAGGTGCACGTTGTGCGGCCTAACCCCCACGATGATTTCCCGGTCACGCACCATTGTGGAGGCTTGCTCGAGTTCGGGTCGCAGAACAATCGAGCCCAGTGATGTCATTGCCACCAATCGTCCATTGTCGCTCGCCAACTCGCCGCGCAGTAGGTTCATCGTCGGGCTGCCGATGAACGCGGCAACGAAAGTGTTGGCCGGCCGGTTGAAGACCTCGTCCGGCGTGCCAACCTGCTGAATGAAGCCCTTATCAAACACCACGATCCGGTCAGCCAGCGTCATCGCCTCGACCTGGTCATGCGTGACGTAGATGGACGTCTTGCCGAGCCGCTGATGTAGAAGCGCGAGCTCGATTCTCATTTGGCCCCGGAGCTTGGCGTCGAGGTTCGACAGGGGCTCGTCAAACAGGAAGATCTTCGGCTCGCGAACGATGGCGCGCCCCATAGCAACGCGTTGGCGCTGTCCTCCGGAGAGCTGCGATGGCTTGCGGTCGAGCAGGGTGTCGAGACCCAGGATACGTGCCGCGTTCGTCACTCGTCGCTCCATCTCGGCTCGCGGCACGCCGGCGATCTTTAGGCCAAACTCCATGTTCTTGCGCACGCTCATATGCGGGTAGAGGGCGTAGGACTGGAACACCATCGCAATGTCGCGCTCGGGCGGAGGAATCTGAGTGACATCCTTTCCCGCAATAAGGATCCTGCCTGCCGTCGGCGTCTCAAGCCCAGCTATCATGCGCAGGGTCGTGCTCTTGCCACACCCCGAGGCACCGACGAAAACCACGAACTCGCCTGCTTCAACGGTAAGCTCAAGTTCATGAATGACAGTGACAGCACCGAAGTTCTTCGTCACTTTTTCTAGGATGAGATAGGACATGAATTCATCCTTTCATCGGAGCGACTTGGGGCTTGATAAGCTTGCCGGCAGAGAAGGCCTCGGATAGGCGCTGCAGATCGTCGAGAGGAGCCAGCTCATCCACAAAGTACCGATAGCGTTCCTCGTCGGCGCGCAGCATCGCCAGGTTGTCTGCAAACTCACTAAGCGGAAAGTAGAATGAGCGCAGGATAAAAAAGTCCTTGCGTCGGATAGCCCGCGTTTCCTCGACGTCCCAGCGGTCACTTTCACCGAGAAAAACGCAGACGCCATGTGCTGCGATCAGTTCGAGCGCGCGTTGACGGCCAGCGTTGCTGCCGCTTGTCTCGAGGACGAGCGGATAGCGTCTGGCATTGTTTTCTGGCAGAGCCTTAGCTCCAATCGTCCGAGCCGCTGCGAGGCGCGGCTCTTGAGGTTCCGCCACATACACGTTGTCGAATCCGAGGTTTTGTGCCGCGACAATGCCGCCCAGTCCAATAGGCCCCGCCCCAATCACGGCCACGTCGCCCGCCTGAATAATGCGCTTCGCCAAGCGTATGCCGTGGGCGGGGGTGCCAATCACGTCGAGGAGAAGCGGCGCGAGCTCCGTCTCAATATCGTCAGGGATGGGTACAAGGCACTGGTCTGGCACCAGAAGGTACTCAGCATAACCGCCGTCGCGCTGCCACCCAACGAGGCTGGAATTGGTCACGCACAGGTGAGTGTCGCCGCGAGCGCAATCGTCACACCGACGGCAGAATACAGGAATATAGACGACGATGCGTTGGCCATCGAGGGCATGTCCAGGATGCTCGACAACGCCAACGATCTCGTGTCCCGGCGTGATCGGCCAGCCGTTGCGCCAGACCCGCATGTCGGAGCCGCAGAGCGCACAGCCAAGAACTCGGACTCGCGCTTCGCCAGCGCCCGGCTCGGGCAAGTCGGCATCGTGGATT
>DATAFY010000384.1:0-3448 GCA_036257205.1 Steroidobacter sp.
GTCTGGGGCGACCGTCTCGTCTGGGGCGACAACACGAACAGTATTGTGTGGGGTGATCGCCTTGTCTGGGGTGAGCGGCTCGTCTGGGGTGATCGGTTGGTGCGCGATGAAGGCACTTGGACCGTTCTGAACGGGGATCGCCTGGTATGGGGCGACACGAGTCCGAACGTGAATGATTTGCGGATTGTGTGGGGCGACCTGGAGCAGGTCACAGGACTGCAGTCGCTTGTCGCATGGTCGCCGGGTGTGCCAGATGCGCCATACACTAGCGCCGACCCCTACTGATTTGTCGCGCGGCGATTCGATGACTCGTCATCGTGCCGCATGGCGGTCGGCGCTGCCTGCGCTGATCACGCGGACCGCGATACTTCGCGAAGTCACTGATCGCGACGCGCGTTCGCTTGCTGTCGCGATGACAAAGCCTGCCGTTCGACAATATCTGCCCGACGGTCCAACCACCGAGGAGGAGTTCTCCAAATTCATTCGTTGGGTGAGACGCGCCCGCTGTAATGGGCGTTATGTCTGCTTTGCCGTGGTGCCGCACGGCCGTAAAACCGCTGAGGGGTTGTTCCAGCTCTGGCCCGTTGAACCTGGTTTTCGGACGGCTGAAATGGGGTTCGCGCTCGCCGAGACGCTCTGGGGCACCGGCACCTTCATCGACTGTGCAACCGCAGTCATCGATTTCGCTGTTGACACGCTGAACGTTCGCCGGCTGGAGTATCGTTCCGCCGTTCCAAACGGGCGGGGAGCGGCGGCATTGTTGAAATTGGGCGCGGTACCGGAGGGCACCTTACGCCAATGCTTCTCGTGCCCCGCGGGATTATTCGATCACACGATGTGGTCCATTCTCGTCGGTGACTGGCGTCCTCTAGGCGCAAGGCGGGGGCGGTGCGCGTGAAGCATAAGCTATCGTCTGCGTGTCGCTGCTACGTGTTGGTCATCGGCTCGCTCGGCGTTCTGCCGGTGGTGTGGGCGACAGGGAGCTTGTTCGCGGATCCGCCACACGTTACCTGGTCCCTCCTTGCCTTTCTCGCACTCCTGAACGGGCCTCTCAGCATTCGCATCCCATCGATGCGCGCGACCATTTCGGTCTCCGAAGGGGTCCTTCTCACGTCCGCTCTGTTGTTCGGTCCCGCCGCTGCAACTGCAGTGGCGGCGATCGACGGGTTGGCAGTGTCGGTGTGGAGCCGCAAGCGTTCCGCGATACAGACGCTGTTTGGCGTTGGAGAGCCCGCGATTTGCGTAAGCCTCGCTTCGCTGGTCTTCTACTATCTGGCTGGCGTGCCGCCGCTGCTCCATCATGTGACGACGTTCGGTGCGCTCGTGTGGCCGCTGCTTGCGCTCATCGCGGTGTACTTCACGCTGAATACCGTTCTCGCGGGAACGGCGGTCTGGCTCGATACACGAGCAGCACCGCTATCGCTGCTCCGGCAACACTTGCCGAATCTCGCGCTCGACGTCAGCGTGAGTCTTGCAGTGGCGGCGGCGGTCATCGAGACGAGTGGAAGCCCGGCGCTCGCAATAATTGTGGTGCTAGTACCGATGCTTCTCGCCGGATATATTTCTTCGCACCACACGGCAGGGAGACTCGAGGATACGAACCGGCATCTGTCCGAATTGCGGCAGTTATATGACTCGACGGTCGAAACGCTCGCCATGGCGATCGACGCGAAAGACCAGGTTACGCACGGACACATTCGCCGGGTCCAGCTGCTCAGCACACGGCTAGCCCGGGCTCTTGGCGCAAATGACCGTGACGTGCAGGCGCTCGAAGCGGCCGCTCTGCTGCACGATCTGGGAAAGCTCGCAGTCCCTGAATATATTCTCAATAAACCAGGCCCGCTGACTCCCGCCGAATATGAGGAGATCAAAAAACACGCGCATGTCGGCGCGACGATTCTCTCGAAAATCGAATTTCCGTTTCCGGTTGTGCCGATCGTGAGACACCACCACGAGAATTGGGATGGAACCGGTTATCCAGACGGGTTGAAGGGGCCGGAAATTCCGCTTGGCGCGCGCATCCTGGCCGTGATCGATTGCTACGATGCGCTGACGTCGGACCGGCCGTATCGGCGGCGGATGACACACGACGACGCGCTCGAGGTCATCCACAGCCGCAGCGCCCGCATGTACGACCCCACGGTCGTCGAGGCCTTCGTTCAGCTCCATCCCGCTGCTCAGCTGGAAAATGAACTGATGCAGCGCGATAGTCGGGTATTGCCAAGCCGGGTTTTTGAGGTCACACAGCCCCCAATCCAATCCGTTCTGCGCGCGGTGCCAACAACATCGCGACAGCATAACCGCGCTCGCGTCACTCAGTTTGTTGCCACGCTACAGGGCAACAGCTGGCGCGATGCCGGCCGCGCCATTGCCACCTTCATTCCGAGTGTGCTCCCCGATTCGGTTGCAGTCCTGTTCCAGCTGGATTCGAGCGCGCATCAATTGGTCGTGATGGGCATGCATCAGGGTCTAGATGCGCGAATACCGGAATCCATCGCACTCAGGCGTGGCGTGACCGGTTGGGTCGGTGCGAACAAACAATCGATGCTCAATACGGATGCCGAGCTCGACCTTGGCGAAATTGCGCGAATGACGTGTCCGCCGCTGCGATTGTGCAGCAGCTGGCCTGTATCGGATCGCACGGGCATGGCCGGCGTGCTCACGGTTTATTCGCCGTACGCGTTTAGCGAGACCGATCACATACTCATCTCATCGTTGGTGGACTCGCTGCCCTCTGCGTTGGCGCTACCTCAACCTGCCATATAGATTGGCCTCAAATCTGCCGATAACAGCGATCGGCATGGAGGAACAAAACAAGACGCTCGATTTCTATGAGGTGCTGCAAGCCAGCCCTTCCGCCGAGCCGGAGATGATTCATCGCATCTACCGGCTCCTTGCCCAGCGCTTTCATCCCGACAATCAGGAAACAGGCGACCCGAGTCGATTCCGCATCGTCCACGAGGCGTACTTGACGCTGTCGGATCCCGAGAAGCGCGCGAAATACGATGTGTGGCTCCATCAGCAGAAGCAGGATCGATGGCGCCTGATTTCAACAGGCCAGAAGGCGCAACACGATTTTGAGTTCGAGCAAATCGCCCGTCTTACCGTACTCGAAGCGCTTCATGCCAAGCGGCGTCAGGAACCGGGCAGTTCGGGAATGGCGCCCGTCGAACTCGAGCAGTTGATTGGCCGGCCGCGCGAGCATCTGGAGTTTACGATCTGGTATCTGGCGCAAAAGAAGCTCGTCCAGCGCGACGACAGCGCCCAACTGATGATTACTGCAGACGGCGTCGATTTTCTGGAACAGAACTACCGCGAGAACCTCCAGCGAAAGCGCCTGCAGGCGGCGACAAAGCCGGCCGAATAAGCCTGCGTTCACTTTGCGCCGGGTTCCTGGTTCCTCGTTCCGGTTCCAGGTTTTGCAGTCCGAACCGCAGAACCCTGGAAC
>DATAFY010000391.1:0-1583 GCA_036257205.1 Steroidobacter sp.
CACCCCGATCTGCCCGATGTCCCCTTCGTCATGGACCTCGCGCGAGGGCCCGAGGAGCGCGCCATACTGCGCTTGATCCTTTTGCGCGGTGCGTTCGGCCGCCCCTATCTTGCCCCGCCTGGCACGCCCGCCGACCGCGTAGCCGCTCTCAGGGCGGCGTTCGATGCCACCATGAAGGACCCCGTTTTTCTGGCGGATGCCGAGCGCGTCCGGGCCGAGATCGCGCCCGTTTCGGCGGACATGCTGCATGGGCTCCTGGCAGAGGCCTACGCCGCACCACCTGCGCGCATCGAACGGGCACGCGAGCTGCTCAACTGAGTGCTGTCGGAGCACCCGAAAACCCTCGTCGATGCGACGAAAAAGACCGTCCCAGCGTCCCGCCCATCGTTGCGCGCCGGGGGAACAGTCCCCTATGTTGCGCCCGCTGTGAGCGTTAGGGAGACAGCATGAGGGAGAAATCGGACATGGCGAACGCGGCGCCGGAATCGGCTGTCGAGGCCCAGGACACAGTGAAGAGGAATGTCATCGGTATTCTCATAGTTTGCGTCGTCCTCGCGGTCTTTCTCTTCAGCCTGTTTGGGTACCTGCGCCCCTACTGATCGGTAGAGGCCCGCGTCCAACAGCGTCACTCGATGCGAGCGCCGGAAGCGCGCACGATCGGCGCCCAATAAACCAGTTGGCGATCGCGAAACGCCGCGAGCTCCTGCGGCGAGGAGCCGATCGATTCCGCGCCGACGGCCTGAAGGCGCCGAACGGTTTCAACATCGCGCGCAGTGGCGAGGGCAGCTTCATTGAGCCGGCCGACGATCTCGGCCGGCGTGCCGGGCGGGGCGAAAATCGCGGACCAGGTATCGGTCTCGAAATCGGGAAATCCCTGCTCGGCCATGGTCGGAAGATCATGCAGCACGGGGCTTCGCATTTTCGTCGTTACCGCGAGCGCCTTGACATTACCTGCGCGGATCTGCGGCAGCGAGGCGGGAAGGTTGTCGAACATCACGTCGATGACGCCACCGATGAGATCGTTCATCGCGGGAGCGCCGCCGCGATAGGGAATGTGCCGAATCTCGATCCCGGCATCGCGAGCAAGCAGCACGCCCGAAAGATGCAGCACGGTGCCGTTGCCTGATGAGCCGTAAGTGAAGCGCCCGGGCTCGCGTTTCGCCAGCGCGACAAATTCGGCAAGTGTGTTCGCCGGGAGATCTTTCCGCGCAACCATCACATTGGGCGTGCGCGTCATCAGCGCGACCGGTGCGAAACTTCTGATGTCATAGGTAAGGCGCGGATAGAGCACCGGATTGATGGCGAAACTGGGTGCCGTATTGATCAGAATCGTGTAGCCATCCGCCCGCGCCCGCGCGACGGTCTCGCTGCCAAGCGTCCCGCCGGCGCCATCAATGCTTTCCACCACGACTTGCTGGCCGAGCTCCGCGCTCATCCGTGCGGCCAGGATGCGCGCGATGAGGTCCGCCGTCCCCCCGGCGGCGAAAGGAACGATCATGCGGATGGGCTGCCGCGGATAGTCGATTTGCGCCGCCTGCGTGGGAGCGGCGAGAAGCGCCAAGGCGCAGAGCGCAATAACGACG
>DATAFY010000415.1:0-9737 GCA_036257205.1 Steroidobacter sp.
CCGAGACTCTTGTCGATCCACTCGTTGTAGATCCCGGCGCTCATCAGCTCTAGATTCTTTTCATGAACCTTGATGGTTCTTTCTTCGAACGGGTACGCCTCCTCTTCCAGGGCCAGTTCGTAATCCTGCAACTCTGAAGCTTGAAGATCGCTGGGGCGTTCCGACTCCATCAACGCACGATTGAAGTCGTAGTAAACCTCAGCCATGTAGAAAGTGGCCGCGGCCGTAACATCACCGATCTCATAATCGACAAGATGGTTCAGCGCCGCGATCACCTCGCCCATACGCCGCTTCTTCTCCTGGAGACTCGCCTCGAACGGCTGCACGAGCTTCACCGCCGCGAACTGCTCATAGAGCTCTTCTGCGAGCACGAGCGCTGAACGGGCCGCGAGCGCTCTCGTACGACCCGTTCTCTCTGAACCGGCGCCAGCATCGATGCTGACGATCCTCTGCAACTCCTGCCGGCGTCGTGCATCGTCGTGGGTCGTTTTGTAGATCTGTGCGATCTTGAAACGCGTTTCGACCGCAAGCTCGATCGGCCTAGGAAATTCCTCCGCGTAACGCAGATAAACGACCAAGGCGCGATCCGAGCTCTTCGCCTGCTCGTACAAATCGCCCGCGACGAGCAGCGCTTCCCCCCGCAGCTCTGGATCGTCCGCTTCTGCCGCTATGCGCTCATACTCGCCGGCCGCACGCGAAGTCTGTCCGCTCTGCCGATAAACGAACGCAATCTGCTTGGTTGCCTCGCGGTGGAGCGGGTGCTCCGGGTACGTGCGCCGGAATGCATCGAGAACTTCCGCGGCCGCCGTCCAGTCCTGCAGCTTGATGAGAGCGGCGCCCGCGTCGTACTCGGCAGCGGCGCATATCTGGGAGGCCGGCGCAGCCTGCTTCACTCGCAGGAAGTGATTGGCGGCCGCACGGTAGTCCAACGCCGCGTTCGCCTGTTCGCCCTGCTTGTAAATGGACGCCGCCAGGTTGTCGACGAAAGCAGCGCGTTTTTCATCATTCAGCGGGGTCAGATCGAGCACCCGTGCGTACGCGTTTTCGGCTTGCGGGTACTGCGCTAATTCGAAGGAGGAATGGGCGACGACGATCCACGCCGAATGCCGGATCCCCAACTCCGCGGCCGTGTATCGGTCGATCAGCGTCTGCGCGGCGATGATCGCCGGCTGATAGTCCTTAAGTTCATATAGGTCGTCGGCCGCCGCTCCCAGCACTGCGGGCGCCTGTTCGTGCTGCGGGAATGCATTCGCGAATTTGAGCGAACTGGCGATCGTGTCGCGTTTGATGGCCGGCTGCTGATCCTCAGGCGTCGTTTTCAGGCGTTCACGATGAGCGTAGATGGCCGCGTAGCCCGCGGCGGACGCCTTTGTATGAGACGGGTAATCGTAAGCAGTGCGCTCGTATTCTCTGGCGGCTTCACCGAAATTCTTTTCCTCGAGCAACAGATCGGCGAGTTGATAATTGATGATGGGCGATTCGGCGTCTTGCGGGAACGAGGTGAGGAACTCTCGGTACCACAGGAGCGCCTCCCTGTAGTTGGCGGGCTTCTCCTCCGCAAGCGCCGGATCCTGATATCGCGCGTGATAGTGATTCGCGAGATCCTTGAGATTGCTCTTGAGATAACTGAGAACCTCCGGCATTTCGTCGACGGAGAAATGACGCCAGTACTCGGCCTGGAGTCCATACGCCTTTGCAAACTCCTTCTTGGAATCCAGCACCAGTTTCTTGAAACCGCCCTGCGTATAGATCTCCACCACGCGCATGCTGAAATGCGGGGAGGTGCGGTGCAATGGATACAGCGCGATGAAGGCTTTGTACGCCGCCGCCGCGTCGTGATATCGAAGCTTGGTGAGATAGAACTCACCGAGATTGCTGTAGATGCGGTCTTCGTAACTGCGTTTGCCGTTCGCGGAGAAATACTCGTTCACCACCTCGGGCCCGCCGAGGTTGGAAAAGCTTAGGCTGATTACGCGAAACGTGTCGGCGACGCGACGCTCGTCCGCCTCCTCGTGCGCAGCGTCGAAGTCGTAGCCGCTCGAAACTTTGTGGTCGAGAAGCGCGATGTATTTGTGGAGCGCCTCGTCATAGAACTCTTGTTTGTACAATGTCCAGCCGAGCTTGTACAACGCGAGTTCGTAATATTCCGAGCGATCGCCCAACGCGATGATCGCAGAGTACGCACTTTCAGCGTCTCGGAATTTCCGGCGCGTGAAAAAGTATTCGGCCCGTCGGAACTGCACCTCATCGATGTAGCGCGAGTGCGGATGCTCCGCGATGAGACGCTCCATCGTCTTCATAGCGTCCTCGGTGCGGCCCAGCTCATCGTAGGCGCGCGCCTTTTGATAGAGCACCTTATCCGCGTATTCGTAGGTCGGATAGTCGGCAAGCAACTGATCATAGAGCGCGACGGCCTCGAGTGGACCGGAGGCGGCAACATCCTCCGCGCCGCCAGGCGTGGGTACCGCAAAGCGCTCACCGCTCGCCGCAATCGCGTGTTGCTTGGTGGCGCGTCGTTCGAACTCTTTCTGGGATTCAGAAAGGTCTGCGATTCCGGAGGCCCTGGGCTGTTCGCCTGTCGCCGCATCGAGCGGTATGCGTTCGGGCGCCTCCTGCGACGCGTCCAATTCCACCAGCTTCCCGTCGCCTAGAATCCCGAACTGCTTTTCGACCTTCAGATCCGCGAGACGACGCATGGCCTCCGGCGTCATGACGGACTTCGGCGTTTCTTCGAGGAACCGCTTGTAACTCTCCATGGCCGTGTCAAGTCCTCCCTCGACCTGCACGTCCTTAATCTCCTGCTTCACATCGCGGAGCTGCGCAAGCGTGCCCTTGTCCGGAGTGGGGGCGCAGGCCGCCAGGACGGCCGGAGCAAGCATCAGCGCCACGCGAGGCGAACGCATCAGTGCTGTCCCCCGCCGGCTTGCGCTCTGGTCGCGCGGTCGTAGCTGTCCGCAACGGCGTACCGCGCCTGATTTCGATAAGCCTCAATACGATCGCGACGCACTCCCAATTCCGTGATCGCGACCATCTCGAGCAAGCGCCCTTG
The DNA here is from genome assembly GCA_036257205.1 of Steroidobacter sp. Taxonomy (GTDB): domain Bacteria; phylum Pseudomonadota; class Gammaproteobacteria; order Steroidobacterales; family Steroidobacteraceae; genus Steroidobacter. The sequence continues at coordinate 3,050 of DATAFY010000415.1, forward strand.
CCGGGCCATCACTAGCGTGATCTTTTGGAGCGCATCGTTCACACGCCTGCGAAGTCGGCTGATGGGAACGTCGTAGCCCATGTAGCTGTGCGTAGCGGCCTGTCGCGCGCGGACGAACGCCTCATACTTCGCCCGCATTGAAGCTACGTCCGCGTTCAGCTCGGACAAATCCGAGTGCGCCTGTGTAAGACGCTCGTGGTACTCGGTTTGAAGTCGCCAAATCAGTACGCCCTTCAGACGCTGAATCCGCTGCTCCAGCGCCGGATCCACCGCGCCGCCTGTCTCGTGCAGATGCTTTTCCAGTTGGTTGATCCGTTCGCGGACGATCCGCTCATCGGCGGTTGCGAGGTAATCCGGCCTGGGCGCGGTCAACATCGCGTGGAGCCTTTCCTGCACATGCTTGCGCTGTTCTTCGCGTAGACGAATCTGTGAATCGAGCTCACGGAATCTGGCATCGATCTCAGGCAGCAGCGGTTCATAATTCTGTCGACGCAGGCGGATGATGTCTTCGAACGCATCGAAGCTGTTTTGCCAGCTGACGAGCTTCTTGCGTATGTCCTCGAGGTCCAGATAGTTCTGCAGCGCCGTCTGGAAATCATGGGACGCCATCAACGTCGTCAGGTAGAACGTCTCGGGCGCGTCCGGCACGGCGCGCAGACGAATGACCCAGTCGTTGTTCTGTCTGATTTCTTCGCGCACGAGCGCGTTTAGGAACTTGCCGGCTCTGATGCTTGCAATGGAGGCGTCGACTTTTTCCAGCTCGTTGCTGAACGATTCCAGCGCGCGTCCGTACATCAGCGCTGCACGGCCGTGCACGTTGAGCTTGCTGTACGCGTACGGGACCGCGAGCATCGCCTCCTGAACCGCGCTGTCGGTCGGGTCGCGGTCGACCAGAATTCCCCACGGCACGAGCGCTCTGTCGTATTTTTCGGCTGAGGCAGCGGCCCAGCCGGCGCGCAGCAAGGCTTGATTCGAAAACGGACCCTCCAGACGAACGCGGTCGAACGATGCTTGCGCACGCTCGAATTGCGACGCTTCGAACAACAAGTCGCCGAGGACCAAGTTCGATTTGTCCCTGATCGCCGCGGCGCTTCGATCTTTGGCGTCGATCTGTCCTGCAGCGTCCAGCTGTTCGAGCGCTTCCTGCCGGCGGCCGTCCTGAAGCAGCGCAATGCCGAGGTTGTACGCCGCAAATCCGGCGAGGTCGTCCGCCCCCTCCAAACGCTTTAGCACTTCGACCGCTTCGGCCGGATGCGCGCTCCCCATCTGTATGTTCGCCTTCAAGAACTCTATGTCGTCCTTGATGTCCTCCGGGACGACGCCATGAATTCTCCCGAGGGCGTGCGAGGCGTCGTCAATCTGTCCCTTCTGGAAGTGAATGCGAGCCAGACGGAACGCCGCCTCGTTGCGCACGAGTTCGTCCACGTCGCCCTCGAGAACCGCCTTGATCGCTCGGCCAGCGCGATGGTGCATTCGATAGTTCAGCTCGAAGTCGCCCACCGAAAACTCAGCGTTGTCGGCATGGTAGTGAAGAGTGTCCAGCTGTGGTTCGTCGAGCCCGTGATACTGAGCCAGCTCCGCATCCAGGCGCTCAAGCGCCGTGAAATAGTCGCCCTGGTAGGCGTGGTACAGCGCCTCTCCGAAGTGGAGATCCTTGAGGTCGCCGCCCGCGCACGGGCCCGCGGTCAGCAAAGCCGCAAGCCCCCACCCGAGCAACCGATGCGGCGCGGCGGGCATCGTTCACCAATCTCCAATGTCGACCGCGGCCCTTCCGGAACCCGGCGCCGCAATAGTGATTCCAAGGAGCTTCGGCTCAACGCCCTTATTGATGGTGAACCGCCCCGTCTCGTTGTAGTCCTTGCCGCCGGCGAGCTTTCCGATGACCGACACCTCCAACTGGTGCCCGCCGGTCGACACGTTGCCGGCATACACCCGCTGCACTCCGCCCTTGTGCAGCGCTTCGAGCTCTTTCGCGCTGTAGATGTAATGCGCAGCCAGCTGACCGTCGATGTGAATCTGCACGGCGTCGAGGCGCAGCAAGTCGCCGCTTGCGAGCGCCACGAACAGGGCTATCTGCGTGTTCGACGGATAAAGCAGCCGCTCTTCTAGGCGGTTGAGTTCTGCGGCGATGCTCAGGACGTCTGATTTGATCTCCTGCACTTGCTCGTCGAGACCCTTCATCTGCTCGCGATAATTGTCCTGCGCCGCGGCCGCCGCGCAGGACAGCAAACTCGACGTCGCCAACATCAAAGACCAGAGAATCCTTCGCATAGGTAGATGTCCGATCATTTCGAGCCGCGGATAAGAGCGCAGGCCGCATCGCTCGCCTGTACGCCGACAAGACGTTTCCAGAACGACGATGCGCTCGCGAAGCAAGGCGCCGTGACGGCCATGGATCGCAGCCGCGGCGTACGCGCAGGTGCATTCATTTTCGAACTGGATCGGGCCATGACATTCCTCGTTCCACCGGTGGGCATCGACGTCGCCAAGGGGATCGAGGCAGCCCGAGAGATCGGACTGGATTCCGGCGGTCCCGCTGTCATGGAGCCATGAGGCCCTTTAGACCGGTGACTTTGCGTCGCCACCTTTCGATGGCTTTGCCCTTGTCTGAATCGCGCCGAAACTATGGCCCACTATGTAAATAGGGGTGTGTGACCTGCGTCGCATTTCGTCGGGTAAGAAACGATCTACGACAACCCCGGATCGGCGAATGTCGCCGAGCGCAGACGCAGCATGAGGCAATGGCGTGATTAGCTTTGATCCACTTCTCGTTTTCAACGCGCGAACCGCGCCTGTACACAGGAGACAGCGCGGATGCATCGACGGCAGACGAGAGCCGAAGCAGCGTTTATAACCGCATTCCGTCGATCGATATCAGCGTGCGCCGTCGTGATTGCATGGGCTCGCTGGCGAGGACGCGGACGTCGGCACTGCGAATTCCCATAAGACTGCTTGTATTTGATCTCGTCGGCGCTCGAGCGCCGCGTTGAGCTTGCGCAACAACTCGCGATCCTCGCGCCTGACGCCCATCGATATATCAAACGACATTGGCAGCGCCGATTCTTCCTGTTCCGGCTGCATGCACTGTAGTCTGAGCGGCTCGTGCCGCCGCGCAAAGTAGCCCGCGAGCGGTCCCCAAGCTATCGCTACATCCAAATTGCCGTTCGCTACATCCTCGGTGATCGCGCACGCGCGAAACTCTTACGTACTCGCGCGCACGCTGATCGACGAAAGCGAAGAGGAGCGGCAATCAGGAGAATAATCGCGCGCCGAAACGCCGATTCAGTCGCATTGGCATTACCGGTGCGGCGCAGCGCGCTCATCAAACGCGCCGCGCGCAACTGCCACGGCGGCCAACCCCGCTGCGAACGCGGCGTAGCTCGCCAAGATTGCGCCCGGGCTCAGATGCTTTCTAAAGCCAGGCCGCAGTCTTTTCGGCGCTATATAGTAGTCGACGAAGTACGCGCCCGCGGATGTGAGTGCCGCATCCAGGCACATGCGTGGGACGCGCTTGCCCTTGCGTCCGAACGCCCATTCATGCAAGGCCGCCCAAAATACAGAGCTGCAGTGGTGAATTACGTAACCCACGGCGGTGTGCCTGATCGTGGCGCGGCGCATGCGGGCTTCATGCTCGCCCCACACCCATTGACTCGGCCCATTGAGTGCACCCGCAGGGCTGCCCTCCTCGACGGCGCCGCACAGCGATAGCACTGCGGCTGATGAAAGACTCGCGATGCTGCCCGAGACGAGCGCTCGTCGGACGGTCTCTCGCCAACCTGTCTGCGGTTCGATGTTCCTGCTCCAACCGGATCTCTGCTGCTTAAAAGAAGGTGCGACGGTGCATCGCGGTTCCGGACCGCGAAACGGTCGCGCCCCGTTTGCGAGCAGCGGGCCCGGCGCGGCAGGATATCGCTCCCGACGACCTCAAGGTCGCCGCCGCTTATATATATGTATGGTCATCCTGCTTACTGGCGCGACCGGCTTCATCGGTCGACGCCTCGCAGCCGCCTTGAGAGCGGCGGGACATATCGTCGTTGAGGCCGGACGCTCGTCGGCAGCGTGCTCGCATGGCGTCGCGGCCGACTTCACGCGCGATCTGAAGCCGAAAGACTGGGCGCCCAAACTCGCCGGCGTAGACGTCGTAGTAAACGCGGTCGGCATTCTGCGCGAGCGAGGCGGGCAGACGTTTGCATCCGTCCACACGTGTGCGCCGCGGGCGCTGTTTGCGGCCTGCGCCGCAGCCGGCGTGCGTAGGGTCGTACAAATCTCGGCGCTCGGCGCCGACCGCGGAAGCACCGGTTACTTCGCGAGCAAACGCGCCGCGGACGACTATCTGGCCGGGTTGCCGCTCGAATGGACGATCGTACAGCCCTCGCTCGTGTACGGCGAAGGCGGTACGAGCGCCCGACTTTTCAACGTGCTCGCAACGTTGCCGATCACGCCCCTGCCCGCCGGCGGACGACAGCATGTCCAGCCCATTCACGTGGATGATCTCGTCCAGGCAATCGTGAACATGCTCGGGAGCGCAGCTGTTGCGCACCAGCGCGTCCCCCTCGTCGGCCCAAGATCGATGTCCTTGCGCGAGTTCCTGCAACAACTGCGCACCGCGATGGGCTTGCGCCCGGCGCCCGTGCTCTCGGCGCCGCACTGGATGATGCGCATCAGCGCGAGCATCGCACAGTGGAGCCCGCGGTCGCTGCTCGACCGAGAGACGCTCGTCATGCTCGAGATGGGCAATGTCGCTGATCCGAGCATCACTCAGCATCTGCTACGACGCCCGCCGCGCGAGGTCGCCGCATTTATTCCTGTGGAGCGGCGTGCAATCACGGCGTCTCAGAGCAAACTTGCATGGCTGCTGCCGCTTATGCGCTTCAGCATCGCCCTCGTGTGGATTTGGACGGGCATCGTTTCATTGGGCTGGTACCCGCGGGAGTCGAGCTATGCCTTGCTGGCGCGCACCGGAGCGCCGCACGTCCTGTTCCCGTTTCTCTTATATGGCGCGGCGGCGCTCGATTTCGTATTCGGCGCCGCGACCATGCTGCTGTCCAACCGCCGCAGGTTGTGGCTCGCGCAACTCGCACTTATCGTGGCCTACACGATAGTCGTCACCGCAAAACTCCCCGAGTATTGGCTCCATCCTTACGGCCCCATCCTCAAGAATCTACCAATGCTGGCGGCCATTTATTTATTGTATGAACTTGAGCAGCCAATTCGCGGGAAGTGACTTGGCCAGCGTCGACGAAAAGGCGGCGCTGCTATTCGGCGCCGCCATTCTAATCACCACCCATTCACAACTCGCGACCGCCAAGGGACTCCGCTTTGGAATATCTTGTCATTAAATGGGTCCACATCCTCTCTTCGACGCTGTTGTTCGGCACGGGGCTCGGCTCGGCGTTTTACATGCTCTTTACCAGCCTAAGCCGGGACGTGCGTGCAATCGCGATCGTCGTGCGTTACGTCGTCATCGCGGACTGGCTGTTCACGACGCCCACCATCATCATCCAGCCGGCGACTGGATTTTATTTGATGTATCTCGCTCATTTTCCGCTCGGCAGCCGCTGGATTGTCTGGTCGATCGCGCTGTACCTTCTCGCGGGGGCCGCATGGCTGCCGGTCGTATGGATGCAGGTCAAGATGCGCGACATGGCGCATGAGGCCGTGCGCAACGGCGCCAAGCAACTGCCGCCGCTTTATTGGCGGTACATGCGCCGGTGGGTAGCGCTCGGCGTCGTCGCATTCGGCGCGTTGATCGCCGTCTTCTATCTCATGGTCGCAAAGCCGGCATGACCTGGCGCGGATGCTCGATAGCGGATCGCGGATTGCAGCACAGGCGCCGCCCGCTCCGACATTCCTCGAGGATCCGCTATATACGATGCGCCTGAAATTCGATCCCGCCGTTCTTGGGTCCTGAGTCACTCGTCCACCATCTGACATCCGCGACGCCCGTTGTCTTTCCGGAACCATTCCCGCCCAAGCCCGTTACGGGAGGATCGCTTCAGCATCCATCCTGTAAGAGGAGTAGTGCAATGGCCTTCAGAGATTTCTTCCGGGGCGACCGGGACCGAGAGGAAGAGGAACGCAGCCGTGAACGCTGGCGAGAGATGGGCGGCGACTGGCGTGATGAGGATCGAGGCGGACGCGAGCGCGACTATGAATATCGTGGTTCTGAACGCGACTACCGCGGTCGCCAGGGATATGGCGCCGAGCGCGGTTGGTCGCCCGGCAGCGAGTACTACGGCGATCGCTCGCCGAGCTATCGCGGCGACTACGACTATGAACGTCAAGGTCGGGGGCGCTGGGGCGATGAACGCGAAGGTCGTGGCGGACGGGACGTTTACAGCCGCGACTACGGCGCTGGCGTGAGCGGGCTCACTGGGAGCGGGCTCACTCGCGGTCAAGGCGGCTACAGCGCTGATATCGAGCGAGGCCGACGCGGCGCGTATGGGTACGGCGGTTATGGCCGCGGTGAAACCGGCCGCGCCGAATCATGGTGGGGCGAGGGCGAACGGCTGAGCGGCCAGCAGTACGGCCAACACCGCGGCAAAGGACCGCGCGGGTATCGCCGCTCCGATGAGCGGATCCGCGAAGACGTGTGCGACGTTCTCACAGACGATCCGCGGGTCGACGCTTCCAGCATTGAAGTGACGGTGAAGGATTGTGAGGTAACTCTCTCAGGGGCCACCAACAC
>DATAFY010000307.1:0-5124 GCA_036257205.1 Steroidobacter sp.
TCGTTCGAAGCTGCCAACATGGTCACGGAAAAGCCGGCGATCTCATCCCACACGATGCCGGGGTGATCATGCACCGCCAGACGACGTGCGCTCTCCCCGCAGATGTAGATGCCGAACACGATCGCGGCGCACGTGAACGCAAGGTGCGCAACGAAGCCGAAGTGCATGACCAGCGCGATGATCGGCGCGGCGAGGGCTGTTCCGAAGGTGCCCGGCGCGACGGGGCTCAATCCCGAGCCGAACCCGAAAGCGAAGAGGTGAATCGGATCGCGCAGCAACGCGGGTTGCGCGCTCCATTTCATCGCGAAGCGTCCTTAGCCGCGAAGTGGTCGTATCCGCCGCAGTCTGCGACGCTCACGATCCGGCCGCCTCGCTCACAGCGCACTGCGCCCCCTGCGGTGATCACGCCAATCTGCGTCGCATTGAGAGGACCCTGAACGACGCGCAATTCAGCGACTCGCTCAGGCGCGAGCGTGAACAGCAGCTCGTAATCATCTCCGCCGGCGAGTTGAAAGCCCATGCACGCATTCTCGTCGAAGAGCGCGCGCATGCTCTGTGATGCAGGCAGCGCATTCAGATCGATGAGCGCGCCGCACCCGCTGGCGGCGCAAAGTTTTTCGCAATCTGACAATAGTCCGTCCGAAACGTCCATTGCGGCGCCGGCGATCGTCCTGAGCGTTCTGCCCAACTCGACGCGCGGCTGCGGGCGCCAGAACCTCCGCCGCAAATGCGCTCCGGCCTCGCCCCCGTCCATATGGCGTTGAATGGTCGCGAGGCCCGCGGCGGCTTCGCCGGGAACCCCAGAGACGAACAACAGATCGCCGGCCCGTGCGCCTGAGCGCATCAGCCAAACGTCGCGTTCGACCCATCCGCCGATCTGCACAGTGATCACGAGCGGACCGCGCACTGTATCCCCGCCGACCAGCGCCACCTCGTAACGATCCGCAAGCTCGAAAAGCCCGGCCGCAAACCCAGCAAGCCAGCGCTCATCGGCGCGGGGCAGCGACAGGGACAAGGTCATCCAGCGCGGCTGCGCGCCCATCGCGGCCAGATCGCTCAGATTGACCGCGATCGCGCGATACCCCACGTCCGCGGCGCTGGCGGACTCGGGAAAATGCACGCCTTCGACGAGCGTATCCATCGCGATCACGAGGTTGCGATCAGCAGGCTGATCGAGCACGGCCGCATCATCGCCCACGCCGAGCAATATGTCGGCGCGCCGGCAAGGGCGCGTGAAATAGCGCGCGATGATGTCGAATTCACCGAGGCTCATGCGGGGCGACCTTGGACGCGGCAGCCGCAGTGCATGCGAGCAGGCTGCAACGCAATCCGAGCATACCCGAAGGTGCTTATCGGCGCGCCTGTCATCATCGCTGATCGCTCAGGCGCGCGTGCTCGCGCGCCTTTGCGGCCTAGCCCCTTTCCGCCTTCCTGATTTCGCGCGACGCGTTGTCCAGGACGGCATTGACGTACTTGTGCGCCTCAGCGGCGCCGAACCGTTTGCAGAGATCGACCGCCTCGTTGATCACGACGCGATAAGGCACGTCGCGCCGATGCTGCAGCTCGAACATTCCAATCAACAGGATGGCCGCCTCCACCGGATCGAGCTGCTCGACTGGACGATCAATGAGGCCCGCCAGCGCGGACAGGAGCTGCTGATTGCGCTCGATGCAGCCCGTCAGCAGCTCAGTGAAATGCTCGTGATCGGCTCCGCCCGACTCTTCGCTTTCGAGAAACTGCCGCTCGATCTCGGCGGTCGGCTGCTTCGTCAGCTGCCATTGATAGAGCGCCTGCATCGCCAGCCTGCGCGCCACCGAGCGGGCGCGAGTTCCGCGCGCGGGTTTCTGCTTCGAGTCTGAATTCATGAAATCGGGATCGCTGCAAGAGTTGGAGTCCAGGCCGCGCGATGCACATCGCGCGAGAGCGGCGCAGATTCTCGGCGCCTCTCGCCCTGGGCTTATTGTGCGGCTCGCGCGATGCGCCGGAGGATCAGAGCCCGCCCTAACCCTCGACCCTGCGCAACAGATTCGCCAGCTCCAGCGCGGTAACGGCGGCTTCGGCGCCCTTGTTCCCGGCCTTCGTTCCGGCGCGTTCAACCGCTTGTTCGATAGTATCCGTCGTAAGCACGCCGAACGCGATCGGCACGCCCGTATCCTGGGCGACGCGCGCAAGTCCGCCTGCACACTCCCCAGCGACGTAGTCGAAGTGCGCCGTCGCGCCCTTGATCACAGCGCCGAGCGCCACAATGGCGTCATAGCGTTTCGTCTGCGCCAACTTGCGTGCAACCAGCGGCAGATCGAAGGCGCCCGGAGCCCGGATAATCTCGATCTGCTTGTCGCTGGCGCCGTGGCGCCGCAATGCATCGACCGCGCCGCGCACCAGCGCATCGACGATGAACTCATTGAACCGCGACGCGAGTATCGCAAAGCGCAGCTCACGACATTGCAGGTCGCCTTCGATTGTCTTGATGTCCATACGCCGCAACTGGCTGCTGATCTTCGCTGGTGACCCGGGAAAGGCGCAGTATAGCTAACGCGCGCTCATGAGGCTTGTCTGCTCCCGCCCGGGTAGTGTCTCAGTTTGAGGAACGCCCGCGCGATGAAGCGGACGTTGTCGTTCTCAGAGTTCGTAGTTCGCTGAGTAGGAAAAGCGTCATTTGCAAATTTGTAAGTAGTTGATTTCGTTAACGTGCTCGCGGGCGCCCGTTGCAAGGACCTCGATCGAGCACGGCTGAGCAGGACGAAGTGGGACTGTGTCCTAATTCAGCTGCGCATCCAACGTCTCGCCCATCTATATCGAAGACCGCGCATTCGCGCAGAATCTTGGGGGCGGCAGATGACGCTCATCGCATGCGCCAGGCAGAGGACAAGCGCCTCGCGAGCGTTGCAGGATTCGATCACCACCTCACGAAGCCGGTCACGCTTGAGCTGTTGCGCAGTGTCGTGCGCGGGATCGTTCGGGATGTAGCCAACTCGCCCGGCGCGGCCGATCGACAGCTCATGACTGAGCTCGCCATCGACTTCAAAGACGGAGTCTATCTGTTCGAAGGTTTCTGGTACGAGAACCTGGTCGATGCCGCGAACTACGCTCGCCTACGCCAGCGGTCGGACGTGACGAGAATATTGAGCTTCGAGCATTGAAGGCGCGTGGTGTGCGCCGGCTCGGACGCCGGGCCGTCATCTGCCACGTTGGCGTGTGAACCACGCCAACAACGCGAGACCGAGCGCAGCCGAAGCGGCTGATGCCAGGAAGATGCCGAGTTTGGCGCTGTTGATGAGATCATCCTCGAACGCGCGATTGGCAATGAACAGCGCCATCGTGAAGCCGATACCCGCGAGCGCGCTGCCGCCGGCCAGCAGTCCCCAACTGAGCTCTGCAGGACGTGTCGCCGTTCCGGTGCGCACTGCCAGCCAGCAGAACGCGAGTATCCCCACTGGTTTGCCCACCGCGAGCGCGACGAACACGGCGAGGGTTATTGACAGCTCGAGACCACCCACTGACAACGGCAATCCCGCATTCGCGAATGCGAATACGGGCATGATCACGAAACTGACCCACGGGTGCAGGGCAATCTGAATCCGTTCGACAGGAGCCAATGTTTCACGCGCGGCAATCGCAGCAACCTGAAGCGTTTCGCGATCTTTCGTTGCGCCGCGACCGCCTGCTGCAGCATCCGGATGCGCAATGACTTGGCCGAGGATCGCGTACAAGCGCTCGTCGCTGACCCACCTGCGGGCGGGCGTCAGCAGCCCGAGTATCACGCCTGTAATCGTGGCGTGAATGCCCGATGCATCGATTGCAAGCCAGATAAAGCCGCCTGCCGACAAGTACAACGCTAGGCTGCGCACGCCTGCCCATGACATGACACGGACCACTACGACACCGGCGGCTGCAGTCACGATCGCGCCCAAAACGAGCTCGCCGGTGTAGCCGATCGCCACAACGAGTATCGCTCCAATGTCATCGACGATCGCCAACGAAAGCATGAATACGCGCAGGATTTGAGGTATGCGCGAACCGAGCAACGCGAGACAACCGATGACGAACGCGGTATCGGTCGCCATTACCGTTCCCCAGCCGTGCGCGCCGAACTGACCGGTTCGGAGCAACAGATACAGTGCAGCGGGCGCCAGCATGCCGCCCAACGCAGAAGCAATCGAAAGTGCAGCGACACGCACGTTGCGCAACTCGCCCAGTACGAGCTCGCGTTTGAGCTCGACCGCGACCAGGAAGAAGAACAGCGTCATCAAGGCGTCGTTGATCCAATCTCTGATCGAACGATCGAACTCCAGCGCACCAAGCTGGATCCCCAAGCGGGTCTCCCAAATGTTCGCGAAGAATTGCGACCAAGGAGAGTTGGATAGCACGAGCGCGGCGATCGATGCGGCCAGAAGAGCTGCGCCGCCGAGCGCCTCGATGTGCAGAAATCGCGCAAGCGGCTTCGTGAGCCGATCGACGAACTCGCGAGGAAGTCGCGCGAGCTCGGCGCTGGTCAAGCGGTCCTCACTCATGTCCAGGGTCATATCTCTGAAGACGAATGCGAGTGGCTCGATGCACTTCCACCGTACGCGACAGGCGGCGCGGCCTCAAACGAGCGGATCTCGTTTGTCCAGGCGCCGGACGGCGCTGTTGTACCATCCGCCGAGGAGGAGCGTTAGATGCCTGCCACCGGCGAACCTCGACAAAACCGCCTGCTTGCGGCGCTGCCCGACGCGGACTTGGAGCGATTGAAACCTGAGCTCACGCTCGTACCTTTAGCTTTGGGCGAGGTGCTCCATGAGGCCGGCGGACGACAACGACGCGTTTACTTCCCGACGACGGCAATCGTCTCGTTGCTGTACACGATGGCGAACGGCGCGTCGGCGGAAATCGCGGTCGTCGGCAACGAGGGCATTGTCGGCGTTTCGTTGTTCATGGGTGGTGAGACCACGCCCAGCCGCGCCGTCGTGCAAAGTGCGGGCCATGCATACCGGCTGAGCGGCAAGGTGCTCAAAGAGGAATTCGCTCGAGGCGACGCCCTGCAAAATCTACTCCTGCGATACACGCAGGCCTTGCTGACGCAAATGGCCCAGACAGCCGTCTGCAATCGCCACCATTCCGTCGACCAACAGCTGTGTCGTTGGC
>DATAFY010000427.1:0-4117 GCA_036257205.1 Steroidobacter sp.
GAAGGGCGCCAAGGTCAGAGTACGCGCCGTCGAGTGTCCCACCGGCGTCGCGCGCATGCCCCGCGTCAGCATCCAGGCGCTTTCGCCCGTTGAAGCGACCGCGCAGGCTATTGCAGAGCGAGACAAGAACAAGAGCACGCGGGAGCTGGCGGCGCGCGTCAAAGGCGAGCGCGCCGAGGCTGCCGAAATCACGGAGCAGTTTCCGGCGCACTGGAAAACAATTTCACTGAGCCGCGGGGCGCTGGATCTGGAGCCGGGCGACTGTGAGCTGATTGATGAGCTCAAGCGCAAGGTGCTGCCGAAATTGGCGATCCGCATCGTCAAGAACGACATGTCGTGTTCGCCGCATCAACTCAATCTGGGGCAGCCTCAATTGGTGGTGGAAGCGCTCGTCGCCGCACCCAAGCCCGATGAGGCCGCCAAGCGATAGTCTCGTCAGTCCCCGATGCTCAGCCCCGAGGAGCTGCACGGGACGAATTCAGGTTCCGCGCGTTGATCGAGACGCACCGCGCACAGCCGCTGGCCCCACACGCATCCCGTATCGATGCTGAGTACGCCGTCGCCTTCGTAGTAGCCGAGCGCCGACCAGTGGCCGCACACGATGCGAAGATCGCGCGACCGGCGGTTCGGGGCGCGGAACCAAGGCGTCAGGTGGGCGGGCGCCTTGTCGAGCTCCCCTTTGAATTTCAGCTCCAACTGTCCATCAAGTCGGCAGAAACGCAGCCGAGTGAGGCAATTCGTAGTGAAGCGAAGGCGATCATAACCCGTGAGATCGTCCGACCAGCGATCGGGTTGATCGCCGTACATGTGAGCGAACAGCTCAACGCAGCGGCGGTCGTCGCGCAGCGTCTGTTCGAGCTCCCTGGCGCATGCTTGTGCAAGCCCTAGGTCCCATTGCGGAGGCAAGCCGGCGTGGATCATCGTGCAGTTGAGCTGGGGGTCGTGATGGAGCATCGGTCGCCAACGCAACCAGTGAAGAAGCTCGCTACGATCGTCGGCTGCAAGGATCTCGCCGAGCGTATCTTGCGGTTTGAGGCGTTCGTGGGGGCTCAGCGCAACCGCCAGGAGATGCAGGTCGTGATTGCCGAGTACCGTCACGGCGGCGTCTCCGAGCGCTTTGACGCGGCGCAGGACGTCAAGCGAACGCGGGCCGCGATTGACCAAGTCCCCCACGAGCCATAGTCGATCGCGAGTGGGATCGAAGCGGATGCGTTCGAGGAGCGCGTCGAACTCCTCTGCGCATCCCTGAACATCGCCGATAGCGTAGGTGGGCATGGTCCGGGCGCGAGTCTTAGATGAGGCGGCTCAAGCAAGAGCGCGTTCGACGCAGTCTCCCGCGGCTTCTCGAACGCACGCGTTAATGCAGCATTCCCGGCATGGCCAGCGTGAAAGGCGCAATGGGCGCTTCAAAGCGCGCGCCGTCGTCCGCGACCATCTCGTAACTTCCCTGCATCGCGCCTACTGGCGTATCGATGACGGCGCCGCTTGAATAACGGAATCCTTGCCCGGGCAGCAGATAAGGTTGCTCGCCCACGACGCCGTCGCCCCGCACTTCTTTTACCTTGCCGTTCGCATCCGTGATGAGCCAGCGGCGGGTGAGGAGCCGCGCCGGAACCTGTCCCTCATTACGGATCGTGATCGTGTACGAGAAAGCGTAGTGGCCATCCTCGGGCTTGGACTGCTCGTCCACATAGGTCGCGATCGCTTGGACGCGGATCTTATGTCGCGCCTCGACGCCTGACGGCGCATCGAGCCTGGCATGGGAAGCATCTGCGGCGCGGTCTTTCGGCGCAGTAGAGTCAGTCATGTTGGGAGCTGGTCGATTTACGTGGCGTGACGCGCAGGGGATTGTATCAGCCGCTGTCCTGTCGCAATCCCAAAGACGCCATCGAGTTCCCAGCCGCACGAGGCTGAGATGGCGCGAGCCTGGCTCTCCAGATCGCGCCCGAGGCTAATGCAGGCGTACGGCGAGCACGTCGCACGGGGCTGCATGCAGGACGGCGTCTTCGGTGAAATTCAGCAGAATCGCCAATCCGTGGCGTTCGCGGCTGCCGAGGACGATGAGATCGACGCCGAGCTTCTGTGCTGCGCGAATGATCTCGGTCTTGATGCCGCCGGTCTCGACCAGCCGACGACAGTGGCCGAGCGAGAGGCGAGCGGCAAGTTCTTTGAGCCGGTTGTGGGCGCGTTCAACGAGTTCGCCCTCGATCTGCATCGTGGGCAGCAGCGCCTCTCCCATCGGCTCGACAGGGACGTACTCCACCACGTGCAGCAGCGTGATCTCTGACTGCCAGCACGCGGCGATCGCCTTGGCGCGCTCGCCGATGATCTGGCTGTCTTCCGACAGATCCACGACCAGCAGGATTCTCTTGTAGTCGCTCATCGCCGGTCTCCTTCGGAACGCCGCTGGGGTCCCTAGATCGAGCTCTAAACAGCTTCGTTGACGTCCGCCGCTGCCGCACGCGCATTCCCTAGGCGTGTGTACGCGACAAGAGCTGTGCGGGCGATCTGGCCGATTATAGTTGCGCTGCGTGCGTCGATGCACCGGCCCGGGCGAGTCGATTAGCCAGCGCCGCAAACCCCGTCGGCGGGACGACCTCGGCGCGCGCGCCCGGATCGACGCCAGCCGCCGCGATCTCCTCGGCAGGCAGCATTGCTTTGAGCGCGTTGCGCAGCGTTTTGCGCCGCTGCGCAAAGGCCGCCCCGACCACAGCGGCGAAACGGTCATAATTCAGGATCTGCAAAGGCGACGCGGGGTGGGGGGTGAGCCGGACGACGCTCGACATCACTTTAGGCGGGGGGCGAAACGCGCCGGGACCGATATCAAACAGGCGCTCGACGTGCACCCATGGCGCCAGCATGACGGTCAGACGTCCGTAGCTCTTCGACCCTGGGGCCGCGGCCATCCGATCGACGACCTCCTTTTGCAGCATGAAATGCATATCGAGGATGCAGTCCTGCTGTTCGATCAAATGAAAGAGCAGGGGCGTTGAGATGTTGTAGGGCAGGTTGCCCACCACGCGCAGCGGAGCCTGGTCCGCCAGTGCGTGCAGATCGAATTGCAGTATGTCGGATTCGTGAATGTGCAGCACGCCGCGTCCGGCCGTCGCCGCCCGCAGTTCGCGAATGGCGTCGCGGTCGATTTCGATCGCATGCAGCTCGTTGACCCGCTCCAGCAACGGCAGCGTGATAGCGCCTAGCCCAGGACCGATCTCGACGAGGCGATCTTCAGCGCGCGGGTCAATGGCGCAGACGATGCGTGCGATCACCGAGGGATCATGGAGAAAATGCTGGCCGAAGCGTTTGCGGGCGCGATGCGTCGGTTGCAAGTGCGAGCGGCGCATTAGGGGCCGCCCGAGCGTGAGCGAGCCCTTGCCCGCAGAAGGCGAGGGTTCGCGATTTCGCGAGGCGCTCGAGTGTGCATGGCGGAAGTGTACGACGTGAGCGGCAGCCAGGGCTCTAGCTGCTGCGCGTGTTGCGGTTCGACAACTCGAGGGCGAGTTGGAGGGCTGCACGCAGACTGCCGGCGTCCGCTTTCCCTGAGCCTGCGAGCGAAAGCGCCGTCCCGTGGTCGACTGATGTGCGAATGATAGGCAGGCCCAAAGTGACGTTCACGGCGTCTGCGAACCCGGCGTACTTGATGACCGGCAGCCCCTGATCGTGAAACATCGCGAGCACTGCATCCGCCTGCCTCAGCATGTGCGGCGTAAACGCCGTGTCTGCGGGCGCCGGTCCGATCAGGCGCATGCTCGCGCGAAGCTCCTCTAGCGCCGGTCCAATGACCTCGATTTCTTCACGACCGAGATGGCCTGATTCACCGGCGTGCGGGTTGAGTCCGCAGACCAGGATGCGCGGCTCTGTGAGACCGAACCGATCGCGCAGGTCCCGATCGAGGATGCGCAGCACCCGGATGAGCAACTCACGCGTGATCGCCGCGCTCACCTGCGCCAGCGGCAGATGCGTGGTCGCAAGCGCGACCCGCAGTGCGCCGGCCGCGAGCATCATCACCGGATGCGCCCCGCCGGTGCGCTCGGCCAGATACTCCGTGTGCCCAGAGAATGGGATGCCGGCGTCATTGATTACGCTTTTCTGCACGGGCGCCGTGACCATGGCGTCG
>DATAFY010000441.1:0-2553 GCA_036257205.1 Steroidobacter sp.
ACGCACCGAGCATCCCCGGCAGGTCGCCTGCCACATCACTGCGACCAACGAGCGCACGCACGAGATCATTCGCGCCGGCTGCGATCGCTCGCCGATGTTCACGGGCCTCATCGAAGGCGTCGGTCCGCGCTATTGTCCTTCGGTCGAAGACAAGGTGCATCGCTTCGCCGAGAAGCGCTCGCACCAGATCTTCATCGAGCCCGAGGGGCTCAACACGCACGAGATCTATCCGAACGGCATTTCCACGAGCCTGCCGTTCGACGTGCAACTTGCGCTCGTGCGTTCGATCTCAGGGTTCGAGAACGCGCACATCACGCGCCCGGGCTACGCGATCGAGTATGACTACTTCGATCCGCGCGATCTGAAGAGGAGTCTCGAGACCAAGTTCCTGACGGGGCTGTTCTTCGCTGGTCAGATCAACGGCACGACGGGTTACGAGGAAGCCGCTGCGCAGGGCATTCTTGCAGGGCTCAACGCGGCCCTGAGCGTGCAGCAACAGGAAGCATGGTCCCCGCGCCGGAACGAGGCGTACATGGGCGTGTTGGTCGACGATCTCATCACGCGCGGGACCAGCGAGCCGTATCGCATGTTCACGAGCCGCGCCGAGTATCGGTTGATGCTGCGTGAGGACAACGCCGATCTGCGCCTGACGCCGAAGGGACGCGAGCTGGGGTTGGTGGACGATGAGCGCTGGCGCTTCTTCGCAGCAAAGCGGGCGCACATCGAGGCTGAAGTGCGCCGCCTTGATGCAACCGTCGTGCATCCTCATCACGTCGGCGAGCGCGCGCTCGAGCTGTTCGGCGCGACGCTTACGCGCGAGGCGCACGCCTTCGATCTGCTGAGGCGGCCTGAGGTTTGCTATCAGTCGCTCACCACGATCGAGGCAGTGGGTCGGGCTGAGTGGATGCGGGCCGAGGATTTCGACGAGCGCCTGTCCGAGCAGGTGATGCTGCAGGTCGAAGTGCAGGCGAAGTACACCGGCTATATCGATCGGCAGGAGCAAGAGATTGAGCGGCTTCGCCGGCACGAAGAAACGCGGCTGCCGGAGACGCTGGATTACGCGCAGGTGCGAGGTCTGTCGACCGAAGTGCGCCAGCGCCTAACTCAGACGCGTCCTCAGACGATCGGACAAGCTTCACGCATCCCCGGCGTGACGCCGGCCGCCATTTCACTGCTGCTCGTTCACCTGAAGCGGCGTAGCGGCGAGAAAGGAAGCGGCCAGCCGGTTGACCCTCCGGGTTTGCGGCCGGCTCGGGGCTAAACGCTGGGTTGAACAGCGCTGGAATCCGCAGGCCCGCTCGCTGAAGCGGCGCGATCACGGAATCGACCTCACATCTGCGGTCGCAAGCAGAACCGGTGGAGCATCGCGGCTATTCAGCTTGTGAATCGATTCATCGTTTCTCGATGCAGCACTGGATACGCTCTCCGCCAGCCCTGGCTCCCCTGAATCCCATGACCTGGTTCCTAATCTTCGCCAGTTCCGTCTTCGCCCTGTACTTCTGGCGGCAATACCGCGAGCAGCAGCGTGAGCTGAACAGTCCGCTCGCGAGTCATCGGCTGGGCCACAGCCATATTGGCCAGATCATCGTTCTTGAACGTGGTCTGGAGAACGGCAGCGGCCGGGTCCGTCTCGGCAATCGCGAGTGGGTCGTGCGCGGCCCCAACCTGCCGGCCGGCGCCAAAGCGCGGGTCACGGGTGTGGACGGGACCGTCCTGTTGATCGATCGAGTGGCTGCCTAGTGAGCGGGCGAGTGAGTCGTCGCTCCTACGGCGCTCCGAGGCGCGCGAGCCATTCCGCGCTCGTCGTTGATCACTATTGAGGCGAACATCCTTGTTCTTTCATCGCTCGTTGGCCGTTCTCACGCCATAGCTGGTCCGCTTGGGATCGGCCGGCTTCGAGGACCTTGGCGTCCCGTCCCTCTTCGAGCTTCGCAATCGCCTGCTCAAACCACATGGCCGAGGCGACGTAATCCTCGCCGGCGCAGCCCGCCTCATTCAGACGCTCACCGAAATACTGCCAAGCAAGGTGCTGCTCACGCGAGAGTCGGTTGCCCCACGGCATGCGCACCATCGATACGAATGCAGTGGGCTCGCCGTCGCGCGCTGCATCTAGGCCGAATGCCCGTGCGCTGAGCGCATCGGCCGGATGTCCATCGCAGCCGAGCGCCATGCAGTTGGCCAGATCGAGCTTCGCCTTCGGCATGCTCTGACCCGCTTGTTTCAGCCATAGCCGGATGGAGGAGACGTTCTCGGTCGTTTGGCCGCGTTGCACCGCGACGACGAGTTGCGTCGCCGCCGCGTACATCGCCGGCGCATACCGTTTCTCGATGGCCGACTGCAGCAGCGCCTCCCGTTTGCCGGGATCGCGTACGAACTGCGCGAGCTCCACCTGGCTCGCTGGGTGGCCCGCCTCAGCCGCTGCGCGCAATCGCGCTTCAATGGCTGCGAAATCGAAGCGCGCGGCGCCGCAAGCCGCACGAGCGCGATTCACGTACTCCCCTTCTGCGTTGATTACGCCTGCCGCTTTTGCAGCGCGCTCCTGCGGCAGACTCT
>DATAFY010000460.1:0-7269 GCA_036257205.1 Steroidobacter sp.
CGCAGGAGATAACGGATCAATGCAAACGAGACCACTGCAAGACCTTGATATCCTTCGATTCGCATTCGAAATTCTTCGCGAGCACCGATGCTGCCTCCTTGAGGTCGCCGCGGGCCAACACACGGTTCACCTCCACGACTCCGCGGAACTCGCTCAACCCCTTGGGAGCGCGTTCCTGCAGAAGGAAGTGCGTGTAGTACTTGATGCTCATGGTCGTCAGCGTAGGGCTCGGTCGGCAGGGATACCGTGAAGGGCGGCACATTTCTCCCGCGAATTAGATCTCATCAAGCAGGGTTCTATCGATCAGGAGCGACTAGCGACTAGCGATCAGGCGCTGGATGTACTCTCCGTCCTCAGAGCGCCGCGCCGCCGCGGTCCTACCGATCACTCCGCTCCGCACCAATCAACCCACCATTTCTTCAGATGAGCCGCTATCGCCCCCCGAGCCCCAAAGGGTCAAAGTTCATTACGCCGGAAGGCGCACAGCGTTTGAAAGACGAGCTGGACAATCTGTGGCGCGTACTGCGGCCGCAGGTCACGCAGGCTGTGCAGGAAGCGGCCGCTCAGGGCGATCGCTCCGAGAACGCTGAATACATTTACGGCAAGCGGCAGCTGCGCGAGATCGATCGTCGCGTCCGCTTTCTGCGACAGCGCCTGGACGGCATGGTGGTGGTTGGCCAGCCGCCGGCCGATCCACGGCGGGTGTTCTTCGGCGCGTGGATCACTCTGGAGGATGACGACGGGAACGAAACCGAATATCGCATCGTCGGCCCCGATGAAATCGACGCCGCCAGAGGCTATATCAGCATGGACGCCCCGCTTGGCCGTGCGCTCTTGCGCAAAGCCATCGACGAAGAAGTGCGTGTGGAGACGCCGGGCGGCGTCAAGACATACGTCGTCGTCGCTGTGCGATACGAGTCGCACCGACAATAAGCGCACGCCAGCGGCAGGCCAACCAGGTTCAGAGGCGAAATCAGGTTCAGAGGCGAATTAATGAGAAGAGCCGCTTGACGGAGCTCCCGGCTGCTTCGAGTTCGCGCATTCGGCGTTTGTGCATCCGCCCCTGCAACGTTTCGCGCTTCTGGGCGAGCCACTGTCGGCGATCGGCGCCCGGTGCGCCGTGCCTCGCGGACTGCCCCTCGCGGAAGCGACGGAAATCGCGATAGGCCTGCAGGTCGTGATGCAAGTCGCGGCTGACCAGCTCGATCATAATCGCATGGTCGAGAATCCCGCCCGTCGAGCCCTGAGCCGCCGGCGCGCTGAAGCAAGCGAGCGCATTAAGCACGCGCTGGCGATCCTCGCTGCTCAACTTCCAATCCGGATCGAGCGCCATCTCTACGATCGATCGCAGGCGCGAGTAGCGCTCCTTCACGAACTCGGCCGGCTGGGCCTGCAGGCCGCGCTCGAGCAATGCGCGGGCGGCCGCAATGACGGCCTCCTCGGATTGCCGGCGCGCAAGCGTCTGCGCCTGCAGCGCCGCTTCTTCAAAGCGCTGCAACTCGGCGTCTTCAAGATTGAAGCTGACTCTCAATGACATGGAGGCGCACCAGCCGGTCGGGATAGCTATGGCGGAGGAATGGTCGAAGGCGGCGCGGGCCGGCCGCCTCCCGATGCGAGGGAGATTGAGAACCGAACAGCGGCGAGCCGCTGCTCCGGCTATCTGTCTCCGCTTCCGCCGTCCGCTTTCAGACAAGTACGTTCCTGAACTGCCATGGATCGGCAGCGTCGATGTTCTCCTCGAACAAGCGACTGCGATCTACGAGCGGATGCCAGTCGCCATACACGCCGACGACGGGGCCCAGGTAGTGTTTGCAGATCTCGAGATTTCGTCGGAAGTCCATTTCATCCGGTTCGACGACGCCGCGCTCGGGATTCTCGAGCGCCCAGATCAGGCCCGAGAGCACAGCGATGCAGACCTGCAGACTCGTGGCAGTGTTGTATGGGACCAGCTCACGCGCCTCATCGATCGAGAGCTGTGAGCCGTACCAGTACGCGTTTTTCTTGTGGCCTGCGAGAAGCACGCCGAGCTCGTCGATTCCTTCGATGATTTCCTTGTTGAGGATGCGCTTCCGATCTTGCAGGCGCCAGTTTCGGCCTGCGAACTCGTGCACGGAAAGGACGGCGTCATTGGAGGGGTGGTACGCATAGTGAACCGTCGGACGGTAGACGATTCTGTTCTCCTCCCGATGCGTCAAATAGTCCGAGATGGACATGGATTCGCCATGCGTGATCAGAAAGCCGTGGAAAGGTCCGGCTTGCGGCGTCCAGGTGCGCACGCGCGTGCCTGCGCCGGGCTGCAGCAGATAAATAGCGTTCTTCGGGCCGAATTCATGTTCGCGACCCTGCGGCGGCATCCATTTCTCGTGCGTTCCCCATCCCAGTTCCGCAGGCTGCGCGCCTTCGCTCACAAACCCGTCCACGGACCACGTATTGACGAACTCGTTCATGCGCTTCGGTACGTTCGCCGCCTGCGTGTCCCGCTCGGCGATGTGGATCACATTGACGCCGAGCCTATGCGCGAGCGCGGCCCAGTCTTCGCGCGAGCTCGGGTCCCCTGCAGGGATGCGCAAGTCCGAGGCGATGTTCAGCAGCGCCTGCTTCACGAAGTGCGACACGAGCCCGGGGTTCGCGCCGTGCGTAATGACGGCCGTCGGACCGTTTGGGTGCGACCGGCGGATCGCGAGCGCTTCCTCGCGCAACGCATAATTTGAGCGGTGAGAAGGAGAAATGCTCGGATCGGTATAACCGCCGGGCCACGGCTCAATGCACGTATCGAGGTACAGCGCGCCCTTTTCGTAGGCGAGTTTGATCAGCGCCGTGCTCGAGACGTCGACGGACAGGTTGAGCAGGAAATCGCCGCGCCCGAGGAGCGGGCCCAGGACCTGTTCATAGTTCTCGCGGGTGAGCGGATGGTTGATGAAGCGCACGCCGAACTCGGCCGCCTCCTCGTGACCGGAGTCTTCCGCCGTCACGATGGTGATACGGTCCGGCGTGATCCCGACGTGCCGCATGATCAGAGGCAGAACACCCTGACCGATGCTGCCGAAGCCGACGAACACCAGACGGCCTGGGAACGTGACGTGTACGGGATGTTGCGGCATGAGGAACACTCGCGTTGGTGGCGAACAGAACGGCGCGAAGTGTACTGACTTTTGCCGCCCGTTGAAGAGAAAGCGCCGCGCAGCGCGAGCCGCAAGTCGCGCAAGCGCTCCGTGCGGCTTCGATGGCCGAGGCGGCGTCAGCTGCGCACGTTTGCAGCCCGAATCGCCCGGGCAGCCGCTACTCCCGTTGGTCGCGCCAGTGCGGCGGGTACGTGCGATCGTATCCCGGCAACGCCTCCACGCGCTTAATCCACGCCGCCATCGCGGGAAAGTTCGTTTCGAGCGGCAGCAAACGCGCGCGCAAATCCTGCGCTTCGCGGCGCTCGAGCGCGCGCAGGAGCATTTGTATCCCGGGGAACAGCACGATATCCGCCGCAGAGAACCTCTCGCCGACGACCCACGAGGAACAGGCGAACCGCTCTTCGATCGTGCGCGCTTCCGCAATGACATGACCAAGCGAACGCTCGACTTCCTCCAGGCGGCCTTCGAGGCCTTGAAACAAAATGGCGTAGATGACCTTCTGAATGTGGTCCTCCGCGTACCACTGGTACTCGCAGATGATGCGTTCGACCACGCCCGCTTCTTCGGGCGCGAGGCCGAAAAGCGGCGGCTGCGGATACTTGCGGTCGAGATAGTGCAGAATCGCGAGCGACTCGAAACACACATAGTCGCCGTCCTTCAGCACAGGCACGCGGCCGCGCGGATTCATCTTCAGCATCTGCGGCGACTTGTGCTCCTGTTTGGCGAACTGCACCAAATGCGAGACGTAGGGAAGCTGTTTGTACTCAAGCGCGAGCAGCGCACGCCACGAATATTGACTGCCGCTGCCCCACCACAGTTCGAGCGCCATATGCGCACCCCGCTTGCGAATGGCGCGATTGTACTGGGACGTCGTTCGTACGTAGTCTGTAACTATCCACGGCGGGCGCCGCGCCTGCTCGCGAACGCACAAGCTTCGAACAGAACCTCCCAGGACCGCTCACCATGCATACGACGCTTATCCGGGCATCCTCCGATCTGGCGCGCCACACGTCCGATCCGGCGTGGTTGTTCGTAGACTGCCGCTTCGAGCTCGCCAATCCCGCTGCGGGCGAAGCGGGGTATCGCGCAGGCCATGTCCCGGGAGCGGTGTACGCGCATCTCGAGCGGGACCTCTCCTCCCCGATCACGGCCTCCAGCGGCAGGCATCCGCTGCCGACGCCCGAGGCGTTCGCGGCGACCTTGAGCGCGTGGGGCGTCACTGCCTCGACTCAGATCGTCGCATACGACGCCGACATGGGCGTGTACGCGGCGCGTTTGTGGTGGCTGCTGCGCTGGATCGGCCACCACGCGGCAGCCGTGCTCGACGGCGGTTATAAGGCCTGGTTGGGCGGTGGACTGCCGGTCTCGACTAAGATCTTCGCGCGCACCCCGACGCGCTTCGTTCCGAAACCGGATCGCTCGATGTGGCTCGACGCGAACGAAGTCGCAGCCAGAGTGGGTCGCTCGAACTGGCGTCTGCTGGACGCGCGTGCGCCGGAGCGCTTCTCGGGACGCTCCGAACCGCTGGACGCCGTCGCAGGCCACATCCCCGGCGCGGTCAATCATCCTTTCACGATCAACCTCGACGCGAACGGCCGCCTGCTGGGCGCAGATGAGCTCGCGGCGCGCTTCGATAGAGCGCAGGGCGGCGTGAACAACGATCACACTATCTTGATGTGCGGCTCGGGCGTAACCGCCTGCCACCTGCTGCTTGCGATGGAAGCGGCGGACAAGCACGGGGCGAAGTTGTATCCGGGCTCGTGGAGCGAGTGGATCAAGGATCCATCGCGACCGATCGCGAAAGGCGGGTGATTCCTTACTCGTAGCTGCTGCGGCGCGAACCCGCGCCCGTCTGTCTTCTTCCTATTCACTAGTCACCAGTCGCTTCCCTTCTGCTATCTTTCGCGCGCCTCCCTCACACCCGCGCGAGAGCGCTCCGCTGTGGACCATACCGCGAAAAAATTTACGCCCGGCTGCCCGTGGGACGCCGAGGACTCGCTCGACCTTTATCAGGTGTCCGCCTGGGGAAAGGGCTACTTCTCAATCAATAACGCCGGCCATCTCGTCGTGCGGCCCGACTCCTCGCCTGATCGCGAGATCGATCTGTACGAAGTGGTCGAAGGTCTGAAGGCGCGCGACCTGCGCACGCCGGTAGTGGTGCGATTCTCGGACATTCTGCGCCATCGGCTCGTGCGCCTGGAGAAAGCGTTCGCGCAGGCGATAGCGGAAAACGACTACAAAAACCGATATTGCGCCGTGTTTCCGATCAAGGTGAATCAGCAGCGGCTCGTCGTGGAAGAAGTCTATCGGTACGGAAAGGAATTCGGTTTCGGATTGGAAGCCGGATCCAAACCGGAGTTGCTGGCCGTCATGGCGCTCACGGAGGACTCGCCGGAGCGCATGATCGTCTGCAACGGCTTTAAAGACGACAGCTACATCGAGGCCGTGATTCTCGCCACCAAGCTCGGCCGCACGATCATCCCCGTCATAGAGAACTTCGACGAACTGAAGCTGGTGCTGCGGCACGCCGAGAAGTATCAGGTTCGCCCGCGGATCGGCGTTCGCGTGAAGCTCGCGAGCGAAGGCGCCGGGCGCTGGCGCGATTCGGCCGGTGAGAAATCGAAATTCGGTCTATTCGTCAGCGAGATTCTCGAGCTCGTCGAAACGTTGCGCCAACACCAGATGCTCGACTGCCTGGAGCTCGTGCACTGTCATCCCGGCAGCCAGCTGCACGACATTCGTCGCGTGAAGGACGCCATCAACGAGCTGGCGCATGTGTACGCCGAACTGAAGCTCATGGGCGCGGGCCTCAAGTACATCGACGTGGGAGGCGGCCTGGGCGTCGATTACGACGGCAGCGGCACGAATTTTGAGTCATCGATGAACTACACGATGAACGAGTACGCGAGCGACGTCGTCTATCGCATCGCAAGCGTCTGCAATGCGCGGGAGATCGAACATCCCGTGATCGTGAGCGAATCCGGCCGCGCGACCGCGGCGTATCACAGCGTGCTCATATTCAATGCGCTCGGCTCCTCTGCGCTGGATCAGTTCCGCATCGCCGGCAGAATCGAGGACAACTACACTGGAGACAAGGAGCTGCCGCAACCGGTGCTCGATCTGTTCGAGGCGTACCGAACCATATCCGAACGGCGCCTCGTTGAGTGCTACCACGACGCACTGCAGGCCCGCGAACAGGCGCTGCAGATGTTCAACCTGGGCCTGCTGAGCCTGGAGTTCCGCGGCCTCGCCGAACGGCTTTACTGGGCGACCTGCGCACGTCTGCGGGACTATTGCCGCAAGCTGGAAAATCCGCCGGAGGAGCTCGAAGGGCTCGAACTGATCCTCTCGGATACGTATTTCTGCAATTTCTCGGTGTTCCAATCGCTGCCTGACAGCTGGGCGATCGATCAGCTCTTTCCGATCATGCCGATTCATCGGTTGAACGAGAAACCCACCCGCAATGCCGTGCTCGCGGACATCACCTGCGACTCCGACGGCAAAATCGACCGCTTCGTGAGTCAGCGGGACGTAAAGCGGACGCTCGAAGTCCACGAACTGCGCCCGGACGAGGACTACTACCTCGCAGCGTTCCTGGTGGGCGCGTATCAGGAAACGCTCGGCGATCTGCACAATCTCTTCGGCGACACGCATGTCGTGCACATCCGTCTGCACGACGAGGGAGGCTGGTGGATCGAGGAAATCGTGAAGGGCGATACCGCAGGCGAGGTGCTGACTTACATGCAGTACGACGTCAACCGCCTATTCCCGCAATTCGCCCGCGACTGCGAGCGGGCCGTGCGTGAAGGCAGGATGACCCTGGCGGAAAGCCAAGCCCTGCGGCGGTTCTACGAGTGGGAGTTGAACGGCTATACATATCTCGAGCCGGACTAACGAAGAGAAGCAACCGGCGATCAGCACCGCCGACGCCTCTCCCACTCGCTGGCCCAGTCAGGCCGGCCACGATCTTTGTTGCAACTGCAAAAAAAACTCAACCGCTGCGCGCCGTTGCATGATCAAAGACCCTGACGTAGTATCGACTGCGGTCCGCGATCAAGCATCAACTAAACGAGCGACCACGTCGAAGACTCTCGTCAGAACTCATCGCCGCCCGGCATCTCTCTCCTTTGCACCGGATTCGTTGATT
>DATAFY010000310.1:0-9980 GCA_036257205.1 Steroidobacter sp.
GTTCCCGTGCGAACGATCCGGGCGGACCTCCCGCAATGCATAGAACCCGTGATCGATCGAGCGCTCGCCAAGCCGGTCGACGATCGCTATCCAAATTGCGCCGAATTGGCTGCAGCCTTGCGCGCCTGCGCAGAATCGCTGCAGGCGCAGCGAGCGGACGCAGTACACGAGTGGCTGACGCCGTGAGCTCAGCTCGCCTCGGGCCCATCCTTGCGAGGAGTGCGTGCTGATGCGCGGCAAGATCAAATCGGTGGGTCTGAGCGACGTCGGTCGCATACGCGAGCACAACGAAGACACGATCGGAGTAGACGCCGACATCGGCCTATTCGTTCTCGCCGACGGCATGGGCGGCTACAACGCAGGCGAAGTCGCAAGCGGCATCGCGGTGAAGACGGTCATGAGCCTGGTTAAGGAAGCTGTCGAACGCCAGGACATGAAGTCTGCGGACCCCGAGAGCGGGATGGCGAGGCCAAGCATCGTTCTGCGCGACGCCGTATCCCGCGCCAACAGAATCATCTATCAGACGGCCAAAACGCAGCCGCAGTGCGAAGGCATGGGCACGACGATCGTGGCAGCGCTGTTCTTCGACAACAAAGTCGCGATCGCACATGTCGGCGATTCCCGGATGTACCGGCTGCGCGCCAATCGATTCGAGCAGATAACCATGGATCATTCGCTCCTGCAGGAGCTGGTCGACCGTGGCTTCTACTCCCAGGCCGAGGCCCAACGCGCCACCAACAAGAATTACGTGACCCGAGCCCTGGGCGTCGAGCCGACCGTGGACGTGGAGGTCCATGAACATCCTGTTCAGAAGGGGGATTTCTTCGTCCTTTGCTCGGACGGCCTCTCAGATATGGTTGAGGACGAAGACATTCACTTAACTATGAGCACCTTTAGTGCTAGCCTTGAAACAGTCGCTAAGCAGTTGATTCAGCTATCGAACGACAACGGCGGACGCGACAACGTATCAATCGTTCTTGCGCAAGTTGTGGATTCGTTCGCGGCGAAAACGGGCGTCGTGGACAGAATCTTGCATTGGTTCGGTTAGCGATAATTAAAGAAAAGGGGACGGCACATCACATGGCGCGGTTGATCCTAAGCCTAGACGGTCAAGTCCTGGCCGAATACAACATGAACAAGGAGCGTTACACGATCGGTCGTCTGCCTGACAACGACATCCGGATCGACAATCCTGCGGTAAGCGGCCATCACTCGCTCATCATCAATATCCTCAACGACTCCTTTCTCGAGGATCTCAACAGCACGAACGGAACATACGTCAACGGCAAGCTGATCAAGAAGCACGCTTTACAGCACGGAGATGTGGTCACCGTCGGGCATCATCAGCTGCGTTTCGCGGAGACGCAGAGTTCGGATGAGGAGCCGGATGAGTTCGAGAAAACGATGATCATCACGCCGGGCTCGGCCGTCGCGGCCGCAGCGGCGAGAAAAGCCTCCGCCATCGCCTCTGCCGCTCAAGCGAAGTCCAGCCCCGCCTCAGCGGCGACTACATTGACTCGACCGGCGCCGCCAACCCCGAACGTCGAACATACGGTCGCACTGCCCAAAGCGAAGCTGCAGGTCCTGAGCGGAGCCTTCGCAGGTCGCGAGCTGGAGCTCAACAAGGCGCTCACGACGCTGGGGCGGCCGGGCGTTCAGGTGGCCGCGATCACACGTCGCGCCGACGGCTGCTTCATCGTACACGTCGACAGCGGCAAGCCCGGCGACTATCCCCATGTGAACGGCGCCTCCGTCGGTGAGCAGGCGCGCAAGCTGCAGGACAACGAT
Source organism: Steroidobacter sp. (assembly GCA_036257205.1). Lineage (GTDB taxonomy): Bacteria > Pseudomonadota > Gammaproteobacteria > Steroidobacterales > Steroidobacteraceae > Steroidobacter. The sequence continues at coordinate 1,789 of DATAFY010000310.1, forward strand.
GTGGTCCTGCTGGCCGGAGTGAAAATGGGGTTCTTCGAGAGCTAGGGCCGGCGACTGCTCTGGCTGGCCGCGCGCTCGCCGTTGCAAGGAACGGCTACTCGCCGCCGATTTCGCGGTGCACGCGCCCTGCGATGCGGCATGCAAGCTCGTAGCTGATCGTGCCGGCGCACTGTGCGATGCGCTCGATCGGCAACCCTTGCCCCCAAAGCACGACTTGCGCGCCGACGCGCGCCTCAGCCAAATCCGTGACATCGATCGTGCTGAGGTCCATGGAAACGCGACCCGCGAGCGTTGCTTCCCGACCATTCACCAATACCGGGGCGCCGCTCGGTAGATGACGGGGGTAGCCGTCGCCGTAGCCGATGGAGGCGACGCCGATCAGCGAATCGCGGCTCGCCCGCCACAGACCTCCGTAGCCGACGCTCTCGCCCGCTTTGACGGCGTTGATGGCGATCAGGCGCGTCGAGAGCGTCATGGCCGGCCGCAATCCAAGCTCAGCCGCACTCAAATCCGGCATCGGGGAGATTCCATAGAGCATGACGCCCGGACGCACCCATTCCAGGCGAGCAGCGGGCCAGGCGATGAGGCCAGCGGAGTTTGCGATGCTGCGCTCGAGACCGCAGCCAGCGACTGACGCTTCGAAGATCTCGAGCTGACGGTGCGTGGACGCATTGCCGCGCACTTCAGCGCTCGCAAGGTGGGTCATTACGCGCACGGTGCGCGCAACCTTGCTGTTCACGACGCGCTGGTGGGCCGCGAGAAAGTCTCCAGGCATCAGCCCCAGCCGATGCATGCCGGTGTCCAGCTTGAGCCAGACATCGAGCTGTTGACCGCCGGCCAAAGCATCCAGCATGGCGATCTGATCCCAGCTGTGGACAACGACATCGAGGCGGTGCGCCGCGGCGGCGTGCAAATCCTCAACGCTGACCACCCCTTCCAGCAGCACCAGCGGCAAGGCGAGGCCTGCAGCGCGCAGCGCAAGCGCCTCTTCCAGACGCGCCACGCCCAGCGCATCGGCTGATGAGAGCGCGCGAGCGACGGGAATAAGGCCGTGACCATAGGCGTTCGCCTTCACCGCTGCGAGCACACGCGATTGCGGGGCGAGACGACGCACGAGGGCGAGGTTGTGGCGTAGAGCGTCGAGATCGAGCGTGGCGCGAGGGAAATTCAAGCGCTCAATCCTATCGGTCCATCAACCGAACGGACCCTCGCCGTAAGCGGTTTCGGGCGTGTAGTTTTCGAATTTCGTGTACTTGCCCAGGAATGTGAGCTGCACATCCCCGATCGGGCCGTTACGCTGTTTGGCGATGATGATGTCCGCGACGCCTTTGCGCGTGGTATTCGGGTCATACACTTCCTCGCGATAGATCATCATGATCAGGTCGGCGTCCTGCTCGATCGCGCCTGATTCGCGCAGGTCGGACATGACCGGCTTCTTGTCCGTGCGCTGTTCGACGCTGCGGTTCAACTGCGACAGAGCGATGACCGGAACCGCGAGCTCCTTCGCGAGCGCCTTCAGAGAACGCGATATTTCCGAGATCTCCGTCGCGCGATTCTCCTTGTTGCCCGCCACCTGCATGAGCTGCAGATAGTCAAGCACGATCAGATCGAGCCCGTGCTCGCGCTTCAGTCGTCGCGCACGCGCGCGCACCTCCGTGGGAGTGAGCGCGCCGGTGTCGTCGATGAAGATGTGCGCGCTCTTCATCATGTTGATCGCCGTGTTGATCCGGGACCATTCCTCATCGCCGAACATCCCGGTGCGCAGGTGTCCCTGGTCCACCCGGCCGAGCGACGAAATCATGCGAAAGGCGAGCTGCTCCCGCGACATTTCCATGCTGAATACGCCCACTTTCGCCTTGCCGCCGAAGGCGGCGTTCTCGGCGATGTTCAGAGCGAAGGTCGTCTTGCCCATTGAGGGGCGGCCTGCGATGACGATCAGATCGCCTTTCTGCAGGCCCGCGGTCATTTCATCGAGCTTCGTAAACCCCGTGCTCACGCCCGTCAGGGCCCCGCTCGACTGATTGAGCATGTCGAGACGGTCAATGACCGCGCCCAATTCATCGCGCAGCGGCACGAATCCAGATCCGCTCTTGTTGCGGCTCTCGGCGATCTCGAAGACGCGACGCTCGGCTTCATCGACAATCTCGCTGGCCTCGCGACCTTCAGGATTGTAGGCGCCGGCCGCGATTTCACCGCCGACCGATATCAGTTGGCGCAGCGTAGAGCGTTCGCGCACCGCGTCGGCGTAGGCGCGCACGTTCGCGGCGCTGGGCGTATCGCGCACCAGGCCGGCAAGGTAGACCAGTCCGCCGGTCTCTCCGGACAGTCCCTTGCGCTGGAGCCATTCGGACAAGGTCACCGCGTCGGAAGGCTCGCCTCTGCCGGCGAGCTCTGCGATCGTTTCGAAAATGAGCTGATGGTCGCGACGATAAAAGTCGTTCGCGACCAGCCGATCGGCAATCGCATCGAACGTGCGATTGTCGAGCATCAGGGCGCCGAGGACGGCCTGCTCGGCTTCGATCGAGTGCGGCGGCACCCGAATCTCATCGACGGCCGCCTTGTCGCGAGCGCGGCGAGCGCCTACGACCGCGACTCTGCTTTCACTCTCAGGCATCGCCAGTCTCGAACCCGAGCGGGCCGCCGCTGCGACTACTCTTCAGGAACGATCACGACCGGCAAGTCGACGGCGACGTCGCTGTGCAGGTTCAGTTGAACCGTATGTTCGCCAGCCTGACGAATCGGGCCGTGCGGCAGCCGCACTTCCGCGCGTTCGATCTTGTGACCCGCCTTCTGGCAGGCTTCCGCGATGTCGGACGTGCTGATCGAGCCGAACAGTTTCCCCTCCCCGCCCGCCTTCGCCGTCAGCGTCAGCTTGAAGCCTGCGAGCTTGGCGGCGCGAGCCTGGGCTCCGGCAAGTTCATCGCTGGCGACTTTCTCGAGCTCCGCTCGGCGGGTTTCGAATTTGGCGATGTTCTCAGCCGTGGCGAGCGTGGCCTTGCCTTGCGGCAACAGGTAATTGCGGCCGTATCCCGGCTTTACGTCGACGCGCTCGCCGATATTGCCGAGATTGGCGACTTTCTGCAGAAGTATGAGTTCCATGAGACACCTGTGAGAGCAATTGAATCATGGCCGAAGGCAGGGCTGGAAACTGGCCTATCTCAAGCCGGCTTCAGCGTTCAGCCTTTAGCCGTTTATGCAATGCGCGCCTTCGGCCGCAACCAATTATCCGCGAATCCCCATACCGCAAGGATAAACACGGTGATCGACATGGACAAAGGCACTACCAGCAGGACATAAATGGCCGCAAGCCAGCCGCGATTGAGCCGTCCGTTCGCTTTCAATCGATGAGCCGCCGCGAGCCCTTGGAACGCGAGCGCGGCAAAGGCCACCCAGGCCAGCGAGGCGAACAGCGAAGAATCGCTAGCCAAGGCCAGCACGAACAGGGCCGTAGCCACCGTCCCCAAGACCACGCCAAGGCGCAATTGCCGGTACTCGACCCCGAACTGGCCCGGGGACTGCAGCAGCGACAACCACCATCGTCCGAGCAGCACGCCGCCGAACACGGTCGCGAGCGCGAGCGCCGCCAGGGCGCCCCACATCGTGCGGGCCCACACGGCCACGATCTCGTCCTGATCGCCCTCCAGACGAATTCCCGCCTGGGCCATGGAGTCGAGGACCTGACGCAGCAAAGACGTCCATACCGCGACCGGGTCAGCCAACGCCAGATGCACCCCGATCAGTACGCACGCAGCGCCCAGCACGGCGACCTGAAAACAGAGATTCAAGGAATCGCTGCTGCGCAGCAGCCCCGCCAGCAGGACCGGACACACGAACAGCACGCCGAACGCCAGAACGATCCACACACTCGGCTCAGTGACGGACAGCACCACCGCGGCGGCCGCCACTGCGCCAGCGGCCGCAATGCCGAACCCCGCCTTCACGTTGAACCGCAACGCGATCAGCGAGGGGATGGCCGCCGCCAGAACCGCAAAAGGCGCCAGCATCTGCGGCGAAAGCGCGCCGCAGACAGCGCTCGCGACCGCGGCGCGCCACGGCCGCTCAGTCAACCAGGCGGCGAGGGTTCGATGCATGTCGCACCGCGCCCGCGAAGGCGGGGCGGACCTAAAAGACAGCGGAGCTTAGTGCTGATCTGTGTACGGCAGCAACGCCAGATAGCGCGCACGCTTTACGGCGACTGCGAGCTGTCGCTGATAGTGCGACTTGGTTCCGGTGATGCGGCTGGGAACGATTTTCCCGGTCTCGGTGATGTAGCTCTTCAGGATGCCGAGATCCTTGTAGTCGATCTGCTCGATGCCTTCAGCGGTGAAGCGGCAGAACTTGCGGCGACGGAAGAAACGGGCCATGGGCAAATCTCCTGAACGTGCAGTTAAGCGGACGCGCCGGGCGAGTCGTCATCGTCATCAGCGAAACGCTGATCGCGCGACTCATCGGCGCCTTTCGCCATCGGCGAGGGCTCCGTCACGGCGGCGTCCATCTTGATCACAAGATGACGCAACACTGCATCGCTGAAGCGGAAAGCGCCCGTCAGCTCGTTCAGCGTCTTACCGTCGCACTCTACGTTCATGAGAACGTAATGGGCTTTGTGCACCTTCGCGATGGGGTAGGTGAGTTGCCTGCGCCCCCAGTCTTCGACCCGGTGGATCACGCCGTTGCCGGCTGCGATCATGCCTTTATAGCGTTCCAGCATCGCTGGAACCTGCTCGCTCTGGTCGGGATGGACCAGGAAAACGATCTCGTAATGTCGCATTGCTGCTCCTTGTGGGAGATGCCGCCCGGTCGAGAGGTCGGTGCGGCAAGGAGTTGACGAAAGCCGCGACGGACCGTCCGTCGCGGGGCCGCGCATGGTACTGAAACCGGCGCCTGCTGACTAGTATGGAGACTGGCGCTTGCCTGGTGCGCTGATTCGGGAATTCGCGGCGGCGGCTCACAAGCCGCCTAGGACCTTTAACCGCCCCTCTGGCGCAGGGCCTCGTAGAGCACGATGCCGGCGGCCACAGAAACATTCAGGCTTTCCACCACGCCCTTCATTGGGATGCTCACCAGCGAATCACAGCACTCGCGCGTCAAACGACGCAGCCCGGCGCCTTCCGCCCCGAGCACGACCGCGACTGGACCGGTGAGATTCGAACCGAACACAGCGCCTGACGCCTGGTCGTCCGTTCCCACCACCCAGACCTCCCTCTTTTTGAGCCACCGCAAGGTCCGCGCCAGATTGACTACCTGAATCAACGGCACGGTCTCGGCAGCGCCTGAGGCCACCTTTCGAACGCTGGGCGACAGTCCGGCGGCGCGGTCCCTCGGTACGATCACGGCCGTCGCCCCGACGGCGTCCGCCGTACGCAGGCACGCACCGAGGTTGTGCGGGTCCTGTACGCCGTCCAGCACGAGCAACAATGGGGGGCTGGCCTGTTGATCGAGAAGATCGTCGAGCGCGCCCTCCCCCAACGGGCCGGCGGCTCGAATCTCCAGGCACGCGCCTTGGTGGCGATCGCTTCCGGTGAGCCTGTCGAGTTCGCGAGCCTCGCGCCATTCAGTGCGCAGGCCAGCCGCCTGCGCAAGCTGCACGAGTTCACGCGAGCGCGCATCCTCTCGCCCTTTCTGGAGCAGCAAACGCGAGGCCCGCTGCGCATGCCGCTGCAGGAGCGTTCGCACCGCATGCTGACCATAGACTACCGCTTCCTCGCTCATCGATCGCCCTTGCGCCTGCGCCACGGCCCGCGTACGAGCTGCGCCTGGCGGCGCCCTTCAGCCAACTCAAAGTCAATTTTGCGCTCATCGATGATCACGTTGATGAGCCGCACCCGCAGGTGATCGCCTAAACGAAACACGCGACCGCCGCGCGAGCCAATCATCCTGAATCCTGAACGGTCGCGCGAGAAGTAATCGGCGCCCAGGGCGCTCACATGCACAAGGCCGTCGACCTGGATGCCCTTGACCTGCACGAACAAGCCGAAATCCACGACGCTCGCGACGATCGCGTCAAATTCCTCTCCGATCTTGTCCGACATGTACTCGCACTTCAGCCAGGACAGCGCATCGCGTGTGGCTTCGTCGGCGCGCCGCTCGGTGAAGGAGCATTGCTGTCCGAGCGCATTCACGTTCGAGGCAGACCATGAACCTGCATCCCCGCCCCGCAGCACGTGTCTGATCCCGCGATGCACGAGCAAATCCGGATAGCGCCGAATCGGCGAGGTGAAATGCGCGTACTCGCTCAGGGCGAGGCCGAAATGCCCGATGTTGTCGGGTTGATAGACAGCCTGGGACATCGAGCGAATCACGACCGTTTGAATGAGAGGCGCTTCCTCGTGTCCGCTCACGCGCGCCAGCGTCTCGCTCAGATCTTGGGGAGTGAGTTCCTCGCGTTCGGGCAAATGGACGCCAAAGCCGCGCAGGAACTGACGCAAGGTCTGCAGACGGTCAGGCTCAGGCTGCCCGTGGACTCGGTAGAGCGTAGGGATGCGATGTTTTCTCAAAAACCGTGCGGCCTGCACGTTCGCTGCGATCATGCACTCCTCGATGAGCCGATGGGCGTCGTTGCGCGCTTGTTCGACCAGCGCCGCGATTCGACCCTCCCCATCGAATTTCACTTTCAGCTCAGGCGCATCAATATCGAGCGCGCCGCGCGCCTTGCGCGCGCGCAGCAGGGCCGTGAACACGCCGTGCAGGCGCTCAATCTGCGGCCCAACGGCCTTGATCTCCTCGTCATGAACCGCCGCTGGATTCGCGAGGTAAGCAGCGACTTTCGTGTAGGTCAAACGCGCCGCCGAGCGCATGAGGCCCTCGAAGAAGCGCGAGCGCGTCACTTTCCCCTCGCGCGTGACCTTCATTTCGCAGGCGAGACACAACCGATCCACATGGGGATTGAGCGAGCACAAGCCGTTCGAGAGCGCCTCGGGCAGCATGGGCAGCACCCGGTTCGGAAAATAGACGGACGTCCCGCGGCGTTGCGCCTCGTTGTCCAGTGCGGAGCCCGGCTCGACGTAGCAAGCGACGTCCGCGATCGCCACGATGAGCCGCCAACCGCCGCGCGCCTCTTCGCAATAGACCGCGTCATCGAAATCGCGCGCGTCCTCGCCGTCGATCGTGACCAGGGGCAGATCGCGCAGATCTTCGCGATGGCGCTTTGCCGCGGCGCTCACTGCGCTTCCAAAGCTTTCCGCTTCGGCGAGGACTTCGCGGGCGAACTCAAAGGGCAAGCCGTGCGAATGAATCGCGATTTCGGTCTCCATGCCCGGCGCGGCGTGCTCGCCCAATAGGCGCGCGACGTGCCCGAGCGGCTGCGCAGTTCGACTCGGTTGTTCAAGAAGTTTGAGCAGTACGACCTGTCCAGGGCTCGCCCCGCCCAATCGGTCGCGCGGCACGAGCACGCGATGGCCGATGCGCGGGTTGTCCGGAACGACAAAACAAATGCCCGATTCCTCGTACAGCCGACCGACGATTTCGCGTGTGTTGCGCTCGAGCACTTCGACGATTGATCCTTCGGGCCGGCCGCGTTGGTCCACACCGCTGATGCGCACAGCCGCACGATCCCCGTGCATGACTTCCAGCATCTGGCGATGCGCAAGGAAGATCGGTTCAGAGCGGTCCTGCGGATGCAGAAATCCGTAGCCGTCCTTGTGCCCGACGATCGTGCCGACGCTCACCGGCAGGCGTTCACGCAGGCAGTACTCCTCACGGCGATTGCGCAAGACTTCCCCTGCGTGCTGGAGCTCCTGCAGCTGCGCCGTGAGGCTGCGACGCGCGCTTGCGTCCGTACGCCCGAGCCGAGCGGCGAGTTCATCGAATGTCAGGGGCCGCCCGGCTTGCCTTAAGGCCGCCGTAATCATCTGGCGCGGAGCCTCGTGCGGGCGGCTCTGCGCGCTTGCCCGTGTTCTGGTTCTTCTCTTTTTCCCGTGCATGCTTTATCCCGGTGAATTGACACCCCCGACCGCCATAGGTAGATTGCGCGCCTCTTCGGGCAGGTCAGGCCCGAGTTCCCTTGCCTCAAAGCCCAGGTGGCGGAATTGGTAGACGCGCTGGTTTCAGGTACCAGTGGAGCGATCCGTGGAGGTTCGAGTCCTCTCCTGGGCACCAAGTCCTAATCTCACCCGTATCGTCGCGTATCACGCGTTTCAGGAAATCCTGCATTTTCCGGGGTTTCCGCCTCTTTCCTGTCCTATCTTGTAACACGC
>DATAFY010000509.1:0-2987 GCA_036257205.1 Steroidobacter sp.
GCATTCCGCCGAACGGCGACAGAGTTCGTCTTTCGAAGAGACTGTCCGCAACCAGCTCGAGCGTCTGCTCAACAGTGCGCAGTTCGACGCATCCACTCGCTCCCGCGAATTCCTGCGTTTCGTCGTGGACGAGGCGCTCGCCGGCCGCAGCGACCGGCTCAATCAGGCCGCGCTAGCCGCTGCAGTCTTCGGCCGTAAAGGAAACTTCGACCCGGTGCTCGACCCGATAGTGCGCGTTCAGGCAGGGCGGCTGCGCCGCTCGCTCGAGCGGTACTACTTGCTCACGGGCGTTTCTGACTCCATTCGCATCGAACTGCCGAAAGGCGGTTACGCTCCTGTATTCGTCACGGCAGAGCCGAACGATGCCGCGCCGGATGTCGCGATAAGACTCGTCTCGCTCACGCGGATCGTTCCTGACTGGCCGATCGTCGCAATCCAGCCGTTCGACGTTTCCTCATCAGACGGCGAAGAAACGGCAGAGCGCATTGCAGATGAGCTCACCATGGAGTTGTTCCGCTACGGCGATGTGCGCGTGCTGCGTCAGCGGGAAATTGATCGGCTCGATCTACGGCAGCAGGCGTCAGTGCGCTTCGAGCTTCGCGGCAACCTCGACCGCCAGGCCGACGACGCTTTCATCGGCACACGCCTCATCGACCGAACCACAGGGGAGCAACTGTGGGGCGATGAGTACCACGCAAGTCCACGGCCGCGGCGGTCTTTCCGCAGCGTCGAGGATGTCGCACGCGTCATCGCAGCTCGTATCGGCGCAGAACACGGCGTCATCGTGCGGAGGTTGGCGGCGGAACACGGTGAGCGACGAACGGACGCAACTGACGCCTACAGCGCCATTCTGCGCTGTTACCGGTTCTTCTTCTCACGCGAACCTCAAGAGCTGATCCCGTCCGTCGAGGCGCTCGAGCGTCTCACCACGCGCGATCCCGCGATGTCGCTTGCGTGGACATATCTCGCCCGGCTGTATCTTGCGAATCATTCGTTCGAGCTGTCTTCCGTCGTCACGCCGATCGAGAAAGCGATCGCCACTGCGTATGAAGCCGTCATGCTAAACCCTGCGGCAGCGCGCGCTCGTTGCGTGCTGGCGGCGGCGCTTCTCGTCAACGGCGATCTTCAAGCCATGCAGGACGTGATCGAGCAGGCGTTGCGACTGAACCCGGGTTCGCTCGCTTATCGCGAAGTCATCGGCTGGTTGACGGCCCTCGGCGGAAATTGGGACCGCGGCATGGCGCTGATGCGCGACGCCATGGCGCGGAACCCATACTGCATGCCTCAGGTGCGGCACGGCCTGTGGGCGTATTACCTGAGACGAGGCGAATACCAGCACGCATACGTTGCCGCGCTCGAGTATCGAGATTCCCGCTTCTTCTGGCGCGAACTCATGACAACCTCTTGCCTGGGCCATCTCGGTCGATCGCACGAGGCGCGCGCTAGCGCCGCGGAGCTACTGCGCCTGAAACCTGATTTCCCGAGTCGCGGCCGAACGCTCATAAGCCACTACATCAAATGCGAGGAACTGCGCGAGCAGATCGTGGAGGGGCTCAGCAAGGCCGGTTTGACCCTCAAGTAGTATGCGAGAGGCCACTTACTCCTCCGTTCGCCCTTAGCCTGTCGAAATAAATGCCGATGGGCCGCTCGCGTTGGCCTATCGAAACGCTCTTCGGCTTCAGAGGCGCGCAGCGCGAACGGAGCGCAGGCGGGCGCCGAGGCGGATTTATTCTCCGGTCGCCCTGCGCCTGCGAAGGACTCTGACAGGACGCTCGGCGAGCGCAGCATCGCCTAAGAGCGCTTCGGCAAGCTCAACGCGAACGCGGGGCAAGACGCCAGTTGCGACTCACTAGTGACTAGCAGCCAGTCACGAGTCGCAACTCACCACTCAAAGCCTTTCCAGAAACGTAACTTACCTGCTGTTACTTCCGCCGCTGCCGCGGCGCGCGAATGATCGCACGCTCGATGGGCGGCGACCGGAATGCCTCATACCGAAGACACAGGTTCTGCACGCGGCGGCGATCCGGGGCAGAAGTCGGAAACGCACAGGTGCGTGCAGCTTTTACTCGAGCGCTTTCCGCACCTCAACGCCGTGTCCCTGCAACTTCTCGCGCACCACGAGACTTTCAGAGAACTCTGCGAGGAGTACGAGGCCTGCACTCAGGCCGCCGAACGGCTGGAACGCTCCGGATCCGATCCAGCCATGCTCAAGGAGTACAGCGCGCTGCGACTGCGCCTGGAGGGCGAGCTGCTTCGGTACATATCCGAGAACTCAGGCGCCCACTGACCTCATGCCCTTCTCGCCCTCCATACCGACGGTGACCTCATGATGCAACGTACTGCGGGAAGCCCGCTCGCGCGGCAAGTTCTGATCGTCGACAGCGGTCTGACCGATGCGATGAGCGCCGCCACGCGCAGCGTGCGCGCCCTGCAGGACGAGCTGCGCGCGCGCCAGATCCAGATCGTCGAAGCGATGTCGTACGAGGACGGCCTGGCGACGGTCGTCTCGGACGCCGGCATTCACTGCATCCTGCTCAACTGGACGCAGGGACGCAATGACAGCAGTGCTCACAAACAAGCGACCGAACTGCTGCGCGCTGTCCGCTCCCGCAACGCGAAGATCCCCATCTTCCTGCTCGCGAGCCGCAAGCTTGCAGGCTCGGTCGGCGTTGAGGTGGCAACCCTTGCCGATGAATTCGTCTGGATCCTCGAGGACACCGCCTCCTTCATCGCCGGCCGGGTGCAGGCGGCCATCGAACGTTACCTCGAGGTGCTGCTGCCGCCCTACGCTGCGGCGCTGGCCCGTTATGATCGGGAACGAGAGTACTCGTGGGCGGCGCCCGGCCATCAAGGCGGCGTCGCCTTCCTGAAGTCGCCTGTCGGTCGCGTGTTCTTCGACTTCTATGGCGAGAACCTGTTCCGCACCGACATGGGAATAGAACGCGGACAACTCGGCTCTCTGCTCGACCATACGGGTCCTGTGCTGG
>DATAFY010000312.1:0-3644 GCA_036257205.1 Steroidobacter sp.
CTTCGAAGATCAGCTTCGATTCATAGAGCAGCCGGCCGATCAGCGTCGACTTGCCGTCATCGACGCTGCCGCACGTGATGAACCTGAGCAGGCTCTTGTGGTTATGCGACTTCAGATACGCATGAATGTCGGCGGCGATGAGTTCGGATTTGTGAGCCATTTGCGGAAGGGACCGGCGAGTAGCGTGTGAATAGTGGAATCCGAGTGTGCAGGCGGCGTGTGTTGTGAGTGCGGATGAGCGTTACGAAGCTCTCTTTGTCACGATGCGGTATGGCGTTGCTTGCGGGTCACGCGCCGCAGACGCGCCGCTCACCTCAGAAATATCCTTCCTGCTTCTTTTTCTCCATTGACGCCGCACTGTCGTGGTCGATGACTCGACCTTGGCGTTCCGAGCTCGTCGTGAGCAGCATCTCCTGGATGATCGACGGCAGAGTATCGGCGCGGCTTTCGACGGCGCCGGTGAGCGGATAGCATCCGAGCGTGCGAAAACGGACCCATTTCAGTTCAGGCCGTTCGCCCGGCTCGAGCGGCATGCGATCATCGTCCACCATGATCAAGGCGCCGTCGCGTGCGACGACGGGCCGCTGCGCCGAAAAATACAGCGGTACGATCGGGATGTTTTCCAGATAGATGTATTGCCAGATGTCGAGCTCCGTCCAGTTCGACAGCGGGAACACGCGCAGGCTTTCGCCTTTGTTCTTCCTTGAGTTGTAAAGGCGCCAGAGTTCCGGACGCTGGCGCTTAGGATCCCAGCGATGCTGGGCCGAGCGGAAGGAGAACACCCGCTCTTTGGCGCGAGACTTCTCCTCATCGCGGCGCGCGCCGCCGAACGCGGCGTCGAAGCCGTACTTCTCGAGCGCCTGCTTGAGGCCCTGAGTCTTCATCACGTCGGTATGCACGGCCGAGCCGTGGGTGAACGGACTGATGCCGCGCGCGAGGCCCTCCGGGTTGATATGGACCAGCAACTCGATCCCCAGGCGCTCGATCGTGCGATCTCGGAACTCGATCATCTCGCGAAACTTCCACGTAGTGTCCACGTGGAGCAGCGGGAATGGCGGTTTCGCCGGATAGAACGCCTTCAGCGCCAGGTGCAGCATCACCGAGCTGTCCTTGCCGATGGAGTACAACATCACGGGCCGTTCGCACTCCGCGACGACCTCTCGCATGATATGAATGCTTTCGGCCTCGAGCCGCTGCAGGTGTGTGAGTCGAGTCATTGTCCGGTGTGCACTGCGACGGGTGCGCCAAATAGACGTCGTTATCGTCAACGCGGCTCGCGATTGTGCGTTACCGATGTAGTTATTCATATCTCAAGTAGTTCGTTCCCTCGTGCGCATGGTTATGAGCGATCGTTTGATGGGCCGCGCGCTGGCCTCAGCGCCGGACGCGAGCGAAAATATCAGCGCGTTCAGCAACATAGGCCCGCCGTCCAAAACGCTTCTTTGCCGCCGCCGCAGGCGAACTTCTGTAAGGCGCCCCCTGTCTTTACTCCAGGCGCCCGCGAAACAGTGCATGAAACGTTCAGCCGCGCGCGCGGACCCTAGGACCTCGGAGAGAATCGTTTGTCCACTCGCGGCGCAGACCCATCCATGCGAATCATCCGCCGGTCGGGCCTGACGCTCATCGCTGCGTCGCTCGCGGCGTGCGCAGTCGGGCCCGATTACCGCCCGCCGCAGACCGTCTCCCCCGATGAATGGACCGAGCTGCCTCAAACGGGCGTGCGCATCGAATCGCCGGATGCAACTTCGCTTGCGGCGTGGTGGAGATCCCTCAACGATCCGCAGCTCGACCAGCTCCTGCAGCGCGCCGTGGCCGAGAACAAGACCGTCGCGCAGGCTCGCGCCAGGGTGTTGGAGGCCCGCGCGCGCCGCGGCGTCGCGGCCTCAGCGTTCTTTCCCAGCGTCGGGGCTTCTGCGGACGCAACTCGCACTGATTCGCGATCCCGATCTGGCGGCGGACTCGACTCCGCCTTGTCGGAGGGCGATGCAAAAATTTATAGCACCGGACTCGATTCGATATGGGAGCTGGATCTGTTCGGCGGGAAGCGGCGAGCGCATGAAGCCTCGAGCGCACAGCTCGCCGCCACGCGGCACGATCTGCGCGATGTGCTGGTGACGTTGTTGGGCGACGTCGCCCTCAGCTATACGAATGTGCGTACGGTGCAGTCCCGGCTCACCTTTGCGGAGCGCAATCTGAAGGCGCAGGGCGACGTACTGGACATTACGCGCTGGCGAGCAGAGGCGGGTCTCGTCAGCGTGCTGGACGTCGAACAGGCGACCGCCGCCTATGAGCAAACGCGTGCTGCGATCCCTGTGCTCGAATCGACGCTCGCGCAGGAAATGCATCGTTTGGCCGTGCTCACGGGTCAGGCCCCCGGTGCGCTCAAAACGTCGCTCGCCGAGCGCAAGCCGGTGCCGACGACGCCGCTGGATATCGTCGCCGGCGTGCCGGCCGACGTCCTGCGCCGGCGTCCGGACATTCGCGGCGCGGAGCGCCGACTCGCGGCCCAAACCGCTGAGGTCGGCGTCGCCGCGGCGGCGCTCTACCCGAGCCTCTCGTTGTCCGGCGTCATCACACTGCAATCGCGCGCTGCGAGCGACGTGCTCGACGGCTTGCAAAGCGATCGCATCGGGCTGACGTTTTCGATGCCTATCTTCCGCGGCGGCGCGTTGCGGCAGAACGTCAACGTCCAGAACGCGCTGCTCCAACAGGCGCTCGCGACGTATGAGCAGACCGTCCTCGCCGCGTACGAGGAAGTGGAGAACGCATTGACGGCGTGGACCCAGGAGCAGCGTCGACATGCGGCGCTGGTCGAAGCGGTCGCGAGCGCTCGGCGCGCCTCAGAGCTGGCCCTCGTGCAATACAACTCAGGGTTGGTGGATTTTCAGACAGTCGTGAATTCCGATCGTCAGCTCATCCAGCTGGAGGATTCTCTAGCGCTCAGCGAAGGCGAGCTTACGGCCAATCTCATCCGCCTATACAAGGCGCTCGGCGGCGGTTGGTCTGTGTGGAATGAGGGGGGTTGATCCTGCATGTCCGCTCGTCACGGTTTGCGTCTGCTGGTGGGCATCGAGCGCGCGTGCGAGCGTCAGCGTCGGTTCGTGCTGCAACGCTCACGACTGAGCGCTCTTCCAAGAGGCTGGTTTGATGGATACAGAGACAACGCACAGTTCCGACGTCGAACGTAAGCTCGGGGAGTACCGGTTCGGCGCGGCCTCGTCGTGGTGGAGACGCTGGTGGATGTGGGCGGCGCTCGCGGCGTCGATCGCCGTCGCGCTCTACTTCATCGTCGGACGGGGAGGCGCCGAGGGCGCCGAATACGTGACTCAGGAAGTCGCCAGGGGCGAGTTGACGGTCACAGTGACGGCCACGGGGACTCTGGAGCCTCGCAATCAGGTGGATATCGGCAGCGAGCTGTCCGGAACGATTCGCACGGTCAACGTCGGGGTGAATGAGCAGGTCAAGGCGGGACAGGTGCTGGCTGTCCTCGACACCACTCGGCTCGAGGCCCAGGTGCTGCAGGCGCAAAGCTCGCTCGCCTCCGCTGAGGCGCGGGTCGTTCAAAGCGAGGCAAGCATGAAAGAAGCGCGCGCCACTCTCGCTCGGCTGCAGACATTGCGCGAGCTGAGCGGCAACAAGCTGCC
>DATAFY010000525.1:0-3998 GCA_036257205.1 Steroidobacter sp.
CGTTTTTTCAAGTCTCACCGGAAACGCAGTGTGTCGGCAGTCCTGTGCGCGGCGACGCGACTCACTACCATGTGCTTCCAGGGAATCGGAGAACTGACCAGATGACTCGGCCAGAGGTGCGCCTGGTGCAGGTGGCGCTCACAGGAACTCGTCTTGCACCCTGCACCGACGAAGAACTGATGGCTCGGCTGCGGACGCGATTCAAGCTTCCGCAGGCGCAGAGTGCAGCGATGCTCAAGGGCCGCTGCGTGGTGAAACGCGGAATTGATGCCGTATCGGCCCAGAAGCTCGTGGCCGTGCTCGGCGAACTGGGGCTCGAAGCCGTCGTCGAAGAAATGGCGCCGGCGCCAACCCGCGCGGCGAGGCGGACCAGCGCAACACCGCTCCAGTCGCTGCACGCCCTTGCCGGCCGGCGATTGCCCAAGCCGCGCACCGGCTTTAATTATCTCGTCGGCCTGCTGGCGGTCACGCTGCTCTGTGTTGCGCTGCCTGCAATGTACATCGGGCTCACGTGCGCAATCGCGTTCGGTTGGCTTTGGTATCTCACTCACATTCACGAACATCTGCCGCACAATGTGCACCTGATTGCTCTTCTCTACGCAGTGCCCGGACTCGTGGGCGCAATGCTGGTGTTGTTTCTCGTTCGGCCGCTCTTTGCTGCGAGCCTGCGCCCGAGCGAAACCTTGCGGCTCGATCCGCAAAAAGAGGCGGGTTTCGTTGCCGGCGTGCACGCGCTGTGTCGTGCAATCGGCGTTTCGCCGCCGATTGAAATTCAGCTGAGCTGGGACGCGAACGCCTCGGTGCACTTTCGTACGGGCTGGCTCAGCCTCTTCACCGGTCACAAGGTATTGACGATTGGCCTGTCACTGGTCGGGGGCTTGAGCGCGCGGCAATTCGTGGGCGTGCTGGCCCACGAATTCGGCCACTTCGCGCAACGCTTCGGCATGATCTGTACATTCACGGTGAATTCCGTGAACGCATGGCTCGAGCATTGCGCCTATCGCGAAGATGCCTGGAGCCGCAAGCTCGCAGAGTGGTCTTATGCCGCAATGGAAGAGGAGCGCTGGTTCGCCGGGATCGTGAACCTGGCCGTCACAGCGAGCGGGGTCGCGGTTGGTCTCACGCGTCGTCTGATGGTCGGTCTGTTTCAGATCAGTCTCAGGCTCTCGCGGTACATGTCGCGGCAAATGGAGTTCGACGCCGACCGCTACGAGGCGCTGCTCGCGGGCAGCGACATGTTTCGCACCACCTCGCGTTCCTTGCGCGCATTGAACCACGCATCCGCGGAGGTCAATCGCGCCAATATAAAAGCCTGGCAGGAGCACCGGCTGCTCGCCGACTTGCCCGAGGCGGTTTCGGCGCATGCACGCGAGTTCGATGCCGCGCGCCTCACGAGCATCGAAGAGGAGATGCGCGAACAGACCACAACCCGCTACTGGGATTCCCATCCACCCGACATCGAGCGCATCCAGAATGCCGAGAAACGGCGTTTGCCCGGTATTTACCTTGACGAGGCGCCCGCTGCTCAGCTGTTCAGGGATTTCGCGGGCTGGTCGCGGCGAGCTACACGGCTTTTTTATGCCGAGAAGGGCGTGCGGTTCACGGCCGAGCAGCTGCGTTCGCGTGAAGACATTTTCGGCCACGTGCGTCGTCGCAATCAGCAGCGTGACCAGCTCGATCGATTCTTCAACGGGCAGTTTCAGGACTGGCCGTTGGTTCGGTTGCACGTGCAGGAGACTGCTGAATCGGGCAAGCTCGGCTGGCAGGATTGCATAGATCGGATTCGCGCACACTCGCCGGAGATCGCGCGCGATTGGTTGCATGCCCGCCAGGCGCATGAACGCCGGCCGTTGCTGCGCACGGCATTGAAGCTCGGCGCCAGTTCGCGTGCGATGGGAATCGCGGGAGCAGATCGCTCTCCCCAGGAACTCGGCATCGAGTTGGAGAACATCGCTGCGGGCCGCATGACTTTCCATGAGCCGCTCATGGAAGGTTTTGCGCTGTACGCACAGCGTGTTGACCATGCCATCAGGTCGATGTCGGCGCCCGAGCGGAGCCAGGCCATGCGGCTTCGCGGCGCCATTGCAGCTCTGGAAGCACTCGGGGCCGACGCCCTCAGGCTCGTCGAACTTGCAGGTGCGATGCACGCGTTTGGCTCAATCGCCGAGTCCAGCGGCGAGATGCCGGTTGGTTTCGATGAGCTGGAATCGAGTTTCGCGGAGTGCGCCTCCGAGTTGCTTGCGCGTGCCGAGCGCATTCCTCAGACCGTGACGGCGGGCGGGACGGTTGGCGCTTACCTGCGTGCTTGCTGCCCGGGGTTGCCTCCGGCCGGCGCGAGCGTCGCGCGCTCGGTTCTTGCGCGCGCATGCTGGCCATTGCCAGAGTCGTTCCATCACATCTATACATTGGCGGTCGGCGAGCTGGTGAGTCTGTGTGAAGCCGCCGAGAAGGCGCGCGGCATTCGACCGATTCGCCTCGTAGCCTGAGTGCAACCGGGGCGTCGCGCGCGCTCGGTGAGGCAGCGCGTCCCCAGATGCGCTCCTGCAGTGAACGGGACGTGGTCTCGATCGAAGTGTTTCCGCGTCTCGTCGGCGTTGTCCAACTTGATCGCTGTATCGTAGCGATGATCGGGCTTGAACGGCTTCGAGGACTAGCGACTGAGTGCGCTCAGCCCGAATCTTTTTTTGGCTGCGCGCTCTTCAGTCAAATCTAATTGTGTTGCCTAGTCGCCCCTGAAGTCGTAGGCGGCCTACTGTGACAACGTGCACGGTATCCGTGTGGGGGCCCTGAGGCCAACCGGAAGAGGATCTTGCAGGTTGGCCGAGATCTATGCGAGCGATTCCGCTGGCTATGAAGCAACGCAGGGCTCTAGCTAGGGCCTGCTAACAGTCATTGTCGTGCTTTGCGAGGAGAGGAGAGTGGCCTTCCATGGCCGCACGTGTCGGCTCCGACTAGAATCGGAAGAAGCCAGTCAACGACAGCATGCTGAAATCGCCGTCGGAGACATCGAACACCTCGTACTCGCCGCGCACTTCGAACCGGCCGAAATCGAACGCCGCACCGATGCCGTACATCACGTCCTCGCTGCTTTCCTTGGTCGAGAACGAGCCGCCCGGAAAGTTCGGTGATCCCGTATAGCGGACCGTGACTTCGGCGTCGGAGAGGGCGAGGCCGAGTTTGCCGTACACCGCAAAAGTCTCGCTCAGGGGCAGGCGCCCGACGGCCGCCGTCGTGAAGCCGGCGACTTCCGCCTCGATAGAGGCGTCATTGAAGATCGAAGGGATGCTCGCTTCGATGCTGCCGCCGTCGAAGTACGCGAGCTCCACCCCAAGGAATTCATTGAACGTGTAGCCGCCGAACACTTTGAACGACGTGTCGCTGTCATCGAGCTCGTCCGTGTGGATGCTCGACTGGCCGACGCCCGCGCCCGCGTAGAATCCGGGCTGGACCTCGGCCTGTGCGGTTACACCCGCCATCAAGCCCAGCACCGCGAGCCCACTCAGTCCAAAACGCTTGTACATTGGAAGAAATCTCCTTGATGAACATTCCGAAACGTCTGAGCGCCTTCGCTCTCGTTTTTCGGGCGGCGCATTATAGCGGCAACAGCCCAACAACCCGGCTGGATCTTGCCTCGCGGGCTGTGCGGACTGAGACGTGGATAAAGAGCGAGGCGGCCGGGGCTTTCGAATGGGACGCTCAATCTGAATACAAAACGAGCGGCCGTCCCTAAGCGTTCCTCGCACTTGACTAGAACCGACGTGCCAGCTTCGGAGCCGGGCGCCTCGAGAGACTTCGTCAGTGCCGCATTGTGATGCGCATTTATTATGCGTGGTACAATGCGCTCGATTTAACTTCTGACTGCAGGAGCTTCGCCATGCCGCGACCGGCTGCCGCTGCGACCAAGAAATCCGTGAATCTCTCTCTGCGAGCGGACTTACTCGCAAGAGCCAAGCGCGCCAAAATCAACCTATCGGCCGTGCTGGATCGTGCGGTGAGCC